>CALBPH010000631.1 GCA_937899365.1 uncultured Leptolyngbya sp. | reverse complement strand
CAAATGGAGGTTAGTTCGAAAGCTGAGCTGCTCTACACCGAATCAGATGTGCAACGTCTGTTGCAAAACGCTGGCATTGTTCGTCACCGCCGCAAAATCGAATCCGTTATCAATAATGCTCAAAGGGCCTGTGAGTTGGTCGAGCAGTGGGGCTCTCTTGCCGCCTATTTTTGGCAGTATGAACCGACGGAGCGACCCATCCAGTATGACTACGCCACCCTATCTCAGCTGAGTAAAACACCGGAATCCATAGCCCTCAGCAAGGATTTGAAAAAGCGGGGCTGGTCTTTTGTTGGCCCCACAACGGCTTACGCTTTTATGCAGGCAATGGGATTAGTGAACGATCATGTAGAAGGCTGCTGGTGTCGTCAATCGGTGGAAGAGCAGCGAGTTTTATTTGAGCGTCCGTGAAGCTAGGTAAGTTTAAGGTGTAAATCTTGAGATTATGCTCAGATGCTACACAGTTGCTGATAGCCATAAGGCAAACTAAACTCGTTTGAGCAAACGTCTTTGAACGTGTGGAGGTCTTCCTTGGCAGATGCGATCGCAATTCACTTAGTCAACGCAGAGATACTCCAGGCCGATCATCCTGATAGCGCGGCCTGGTGCCAAGCATCAGGGTTTTCAGGCGAAGTCGGAACCCTATGCTTAGTTCCCGATGCTGCCGGTAAAATAGGCAAAGTATTAGTGGGTAGCTCCGACAGTGTAGATGTATGGACACTAGCGGCCTTACCTAAAACCCTGCCAGCAGGCACCTATGCCCTAGCCAATAAATTTTCTGATAGTAACGCCACCAAGCTATACCTGGGATGGCAGTTAGGTAGCTACAGCTTTGATCGTTACAAACTCACCAAAGTCGGTTTGCTCGCCACCCTAGAAGCACCCGAAAACGCCGACCTAACCTATGTCAAGGCCGCTACCGAAGCCACCTATTTAGTCCGGGACCTAGTCACCACTCCGGCTAACAACATGGGACCTGACCAATTAGAAGAAACCGCCCGCAATTTGGCCGATCGGTACGAAGCGAAAATAGCCGTGATTGCCGGAGGTGACCTGGTCGTCGAAAACTATCCCATGATTTTTGCCGTTGGCAAAGCTAGCACCCGAGCGCCTCGGCTGATCGACATGCGTTGGGGCAACCCAGACGCCCCTAGTATTACCCTGGTGGGCAAAGGCGTTTGCTTTGATAGTGGTGGTCTCGATATCAAATCAGCTGCCGGTATGCGGCTGATGAAAAAAGATATGGGGGGTGCCGCCCAAGTCCTGGGACTGGCCCAAATGATTATGGAAATCGGTTTACCCGTCAGCCTGCGAGTACTGGTGGCAGCCGTTGAAAATAGCATTGCTGGCAATGCCCTCAGACCCCTAGATATTTTGACCTCCCGCAAAGGCACCACCATCGAAATCGGCAATACCGATGCCGAAGGTCGCTTAGTGCTGGCCGATGCCCTCTGGGAAGCCAGCAGTGAAGACCCAGACCTGCTGATTGACTGTGCCACGCTCACAGGTGCAGCCCGCGTTGCCTTGGGCACCGAACTCCCTGCCTTTTTCTGTAACGATGAGCAGGTTACAGCCACACTTCTCAAAGTCGGTCAGACAGCTGACGATCCGCTTTGGAATCTGCCCTTACACAACGCCTATCGCTCCATGTTAGATAGCCCAGTGGCAGACATGAACAATATCGCCAACGGTTCCTATGGCGGCTCCATTACCGCAGCTCTGTTTTTACAAGAATTTATTCAACCCGACATTCCATGGATTCATGTAGACCTCATGGCCTACAACCTCCGCAGCTTACCCGGTCGGCCCGAAGGAGGCGATGCTATGGGTATGCGCGCCTTATTTGAGCTGATCAAACAGCGAGTAGCCTAATCAGTTACAAATCGACTAACCGCTTTAGCCAACGCCACTTTTGAGCACCAGGGGCATTGCCCCAGAGTATCAGCTCAAAAGTGTTGATAACCACACGTGAAATCCAGTCAAGCTTAGTTGACGCTTCTTAATATTATTCGTTACATTAAGTTACATAAGACACCACTGATTAACCGCTGGTTGCAGCCCTCAACAGCTCCCGCCAGCAACTAAGAAGGAGATTTAACATGGCTATCGTATTAGCAATTGTGATTGTAGGTTGGGTTGCGGCCGCACTGATCGGCACCCAAGCATATTTTATGGGTGAGCAGTCCAAGCCTATCCACGAGCGTAACTGGCGCTCTGACTCATTTGATGCCCTCGCTAAAACGGTGACTGGCAGCGAAACTGATTTCAGCAATCGTGTTCCTGCTTACACCTATGATGCATTCGCCAGCCAGAGCCTAGAAGGTTAGAGGCTTTGGGTTAGCTCAAAAGCAACTCTGTCTAAGTTGAGTTAAGCCAAGCTACCAATAGATATTAGTAAACAACAAAGTCTTTCAACTGATAGTTGAGAGACTTTGTCACTTTAAGGATCAGTGCGAATAATCGATTAGTCTTCTCTTTCAACAACGATGACGTTCTCTGTAACCTTTTCAAAGGTGTCATCATGGCTGATTACAAACAGCTGTTTAAAGGTTTTCAGACGAGCAATGGCCTCAGCAAGACTTTCTCGCCGGGGACGATCCATATTAGTCGTCGGTTCATCAAAAAAGGCAATGTCAATATCGGCCAAGACTTTTAGCAGGGCCAAGCGTACGGCCAGGGCAGCACACATTTGTTCACCACCAGAAAGGTTAATAAATCGCCGGGTATTCCCACCTTCTTGCACAAGGATTTCATAGTCACGTGTCCACTCCAGTGCCACATTCGGTCGATTTAACAGCTCTCGAAATAGGCGATCTGCCTCTTGGGAAATGCCCTGAACATAACGTTCGGTAATGCGAGGTCCAGCTTCTTTATAGGCTTTACGGGCAAAGTTAATAAAGCGTTTAATTCGTTCTTTTTGTTTCAGGTCAGTCTGGGCTTGGGTCTGCTTTGCTGCAACTTGCTGTAACGCATCTAGCTGACTGCTCAGTTCTGCCTGTAGCTTGCACTGTTGGGGTAGGCTGCCCGTGATGCGATCGCACTGGGATTTAACCTCTCCATACTGCTGCTCTACCCCCTGCAATATAGCCGGATCAAAATCAGCCGAGAGTAGGGCTAGCTCAGCCATTGCCTCTGAATGGTTTTGGGTGAGGTCTGCAATGACCTGAGCCGCAGTTGCCAGATCGGTATTGAGCTTTTCTAACTTTTGGGCATCTTTTTCATGTTGAACATAGGCTAAATAGCCTGCTTGATGCTGGTGACGTAACTGCTGCTGTTGCGACATGTCGGCATCCAGGTCAGCAAAGCCAGCCAGCTGATGGGTCACTTTAGCTAGAGTCGTTTCCAGGGTTTGGCGCTGAGTTTGCAGACGCTGATACTCAGCCTCCACATTAGCCATGGTCTGGCACTGTTCGCTCAAAACATGACGACGCCCCTGGGGATCGCCCAAAGCAGTCAGCGCTGAATCTAGCTCACTCAGACGCTGGTTAATCGTCTCAGTTTGATTCAGCCGCTGATCCAGATTGGCCATATCAGTCTGCAGCCGTTGCTGCTGCGCCATGAGTTGAATTTGTTTTTGTAACAGCCGTTCGCGGTTCCCGAGCTGGGCCTGATTACCATAGGCCTGGGCTAGCTGCGTTTTAGCTGTCTTCAAGTTGCGGTTAAGTTGGGCCGTGTCTACCTGTTCTGAGAGATCGTTAAGAATACTCTCTAGGGCTAACAATGTTGTTTGACTGAGGGTTTGCCCCGTTGCGATCGCAGTTTCTAGCTGTTCAATCACAGCATCAGAAAACAGTGGCAGACTTTGTTGCAGATTTCCCAGGGTGGCTATGGCAGCCGTAACCTGTTGGTCATAGTCTTCCGCCTGAACCCGATGACTGGTCACTATATGCTCCAGCTCTGTTTCAAATTGTTGAGCCGCTTCCACTCGACTTAGCTGCTGTTGCAGACGCTGCTGCTGATGCTCCAGAGTAGGAATATTGTCTACGCTGCTTTGCAAAGCATCCAGGGCCTGAAGATCACGCTCAGACTGTTGACTATCTTTCTGGAGCCTAGTTAAGTTATCTTGCCAGCCTTGGCGACGAACCTGCAGGTTGGCCAGCGTCTGTTGTTGCTGAACCAGCTCATGGCGTTGAGCATTTAGTTCTTCCTGTTGATTACATGGCAACGCTAAATCTGCAATCTGTTTTTGAAGCTGGTCACGTTGCTCTAGCTGAACCTGCAAGCGGGCCATGGCTGTCGCCTGCTGATCAAGGTTTCGCTGCTGTTGTTGCTGCTGTTGTAAAAGTTGTTGACGCTGCTGGTTTTGCTGACTCAGCGTTTTCAATACCTTTTCAACCTCTAAATAAAGTCGATAAGCAGTCCCATGAGTCTCACACAGTTTTGAGGCTTGTTGCGATCGCAACCGCTCTTGCTCCAATACCTGATAAGTCTGCTGTTTAGCCTCCAGCTGCAACCCTAGCTGCTGTTGCTGCTGACGCAGCAGCTGTATACGCTGAGCTTGATTAGTTAAAGACTCTTTTTTACTCCGTAGCTGTACGAGATCTTGTTGTAAACTCGCTAACTGTTGTTCACCAGTGGCAATATCTTGGGTAATAGTGGCATACCGAGCTTGAAGTGCATCCAGAGATTGCAGTTGCTCTTCATACTGCTGTAGCTGAGTTTTGAGCAGATCCACCTGGGCTTCTGCATATCGACGCAGACTATTTGTCTCCTTATGCACTTGGCGATATTCTTCGACCTTGAGCACATTGTCAAAAATAGGCTTACGCTTTTCAGGACTTAACAAAAAGTCGGCGGTAAATGTTCCCTGGGGTACTCCAATCGTATTGGCAAAAAGCTGCCCTAGATCTGTACCCGGCGGCACTCCCAGATGCTGCTGCAGCCAGGGCTCTACCTCATCCTTAATGCGACTATAGTTAAGGCGTTCCCCCAGCTGTGGGTCAAAGAGGGTATACCCCCGGCTAGTACAGCGTTCTACCTCATAGGTACGGCCATCATAGCTAGACACAAAAGCAACCCTTGCCTGGGCGCTGCCGCTACCATTCCGGATTAGATCGTCCTGTCTATAGCTACCCCGATAATTGAACAGCGTCCAGGCAATCGCCTCTAAAATACTAGTTTTACCCGCACCGTTAACGCCGCAAATAGCGTTGGTTCCTAACTGAAACTCAAAGTTGCGATCGCGATGGGTCTTAAAGTTGGTAAGGGTAACCGACAGCAAGTACATGGCACCCCCTCACTCCATCCTTAAACAATGCGCTAATGCAGTTTACCTGCTTATCCCTTAGTTTAACCAATAGGCTATGGCGCAATAGGCATAGCCCATTGCGCCAGGCAAGGAAAAATGAGGTGAGTTATGTAGCTTGATACCTATCCCTCAGACCATACACAATCGCTGCTCCCTTTAAGGAATAAAGGCGATGGGCACCAAGCTGCCATTGGCGTAGCCTTCTGCTTTAGAGATATGAACTTAGAGATTGCCACACCCTAAAAAAGCTCTAGATGCCCAGACACACTACTGGGTTGCCGCAATACCGGCAGTGCCTGTTGCGCCCAAACCTGCACCTTAGGATGCGAGCTCGTCGCTAACTGGCGGCATAATCTAATAGCAGCGGGCAATTGACCACTTTCCTTATACGCACGCACCAACCAAATATTCGCTGAATAGTACAGCTTATCGGGTGGGCGCACTTGAGACGCGACGCGTTGTAGTCCATTAATGCCTGCCTGAAACTGCCCGTCTCTGACTGCATCTATCGCAGCCTCCAGCATTTCCTGTGACATATGAAATTTGCCTTAAATGAATTATGTAAAGTGAGAAGAATTAGTCAAGAATCAATCTTTTACGTAGAAAATAAGCAGCTAACCCACTTGGCAGTCATCAGGTCTAAGAGCTTTTCTATTGGTTAAAAATAATCAGCTCATTAATTGCTGACATACCCAGGCATCTTAATGCTTAAGAACATATGCCTTCGAAGCTTTCATCCCTAGCATTTTAAGAAACACACAATCCCACAAACCCATGGAGATAGGCCCATGCTAAAAAGTTATGACCGATAAAGAATTAAGCAACAAATAAATGAAGCCTTAAGTCAGCTGCAAGTTCACAGCCAATCAAACCTTATATAGTTCCTATCACCTAAGCGACCCTAGCCTTTAAGCACCCTAACCATCAAAGTTATATTCATAGAGATTTTGTTGTGCCGATTTGTTCCTTGGCACAGGAAATTAAGCAAGATCGCTCAGATACTATGAAGGCATAAAATTCTAGTGCCGATATTTAAGAATCAGGATGCACTATAACCACTTAAGCATTTACACAGCTTACATAGAATATCTTTGAACTTTGTGCCTACCTGCTTAACTATCTACAGGAATAATAATAGTCATTACTATCTAAGTATAAAACATCCAGAATCAGACAGTCTCTCGTACTAATACGTCAATTTCTTACAGTAGTCTGTTAGATATTTTATGTTTATCAAATATAAACCCCTGTTCATTTTCAGCCATTAGACACAATGACACTAAAAAGATAGTCATACTCTACGTAATATTTTATGTCTAAAGTTTTACCTATAGAATTCAGTATAAGTCCCATCATCCAATCGTCTGTAATGATTATCACTGAAGCATTTGAGCAGATTTCCTAGCAATAATACAGAGAGCTATGACAGTAAATATCCGCCAGTTAGCTGATACAAATCAAAAAAGATTAATTAGTTAGATTTTTTTGTTAATGATGAACAAAGTTAACCTTAAAAATACTGATCTTTTCTAAAGATTTTATTGGCACTTCAAGTATTTTTACGGACTATCGAAATCAATACAACCAATGAATTTGATACTTTGTCCAACGTTCTAAGGAAATTTATCGATACTCCACTTAAATCAATATAACAAGCTAGCTTGATAGAGAATCCACAAGGGTTTCACCCCCCTAGCCTGTCTACAAAAACTTCTATATGTTGAGTATGAAAACAGGCTTATTTTCAGGAACCTATAATTACAAACTTTGATAGGTCTTTATAGTGCTCTTAAGAGTAAACCTGGAGAAGGTTGCTAATTTTATACAAGGTAAGTTTTCAGATAGTTCTGTCATCAGCGTATCCCCCTGCAAAGCGTCAGTTTACCTATAAGCTGACCATCTTTGAAACGCTCAAAGCTCTATCTAAATAGGCCAAGATCCTGCCTTGCAAGAAATTATAAAACAGCCTCAATGCCTATCAGGATGTATTGGTTATGTCACGAGATGCACTGATTGTTGGAATTAATCAGTACCACAACCTGCCAAGGCTGACTGCGGCAGCTAAAGACGCTGAAGGTATCGCCAACATGCTAGAAACCTATGGCGATTTCCGTGTGCGGCGACTACCTGAAGTTATTGAAGAGCAGCGTCCAAAGATTGGCCGCCAAACACCTGTATCATCGCAGCAACTAGAAAATAACCTGGTGCGGCTTTTATTACCTAAAGGCGATCATATCCCCGAAGCTGTCTTCTTCTACTTCTCAGGCCATGGACTGCAACGAGAGATGGGCATCCGAGAAGGGTATCTAGCCACCAGTGACACTCAACCCGACACGTCTAACAGCGGGCTATCTCTATCATGGTTACGTCGCTTAATCAAACATAGTCCAGTACGGCAGATCCTAATTATTTTAGACTGTTGCCATAGTGGAGAATTTCTTTCTCTAAAGGATGAAACATGGCAGGGAGGTGATGGCCAAAGCTATCTATTCATAGCTGCATCCCGTGAACATGAAGAAGCCTATGAGTCATTGAGTAGCGACTACAGTGTACTCACCCAAGCAGTCCTATCAGGTTTATCACCTCAACAGGCTGAGAGTGGTCGAGTCACCAGCACTGATCTCGTCGCCACCATTACTAACCAGCTCAGTAGTGAGATCCAACAACCTCTCTTTGAGCAAGGGGGTAGCGAAATTGTCATTACTCGTCAGTTAGAACGCTACTTACCAAAATCAGAAAGTATCTCAATTATTTCTCGCCTCAAACAGTATAGTTTTAATTTTTGCCCCTACCGTGGTCCCGCCCCCTTTGAAGAGAAACATACTGACTATTACTTTGGTCGAGAAGCTCTCACACAAGAATTACTACAGACATTACAGAACACCAATATTTGTGCCCTAATAGGAGCCTCAGGTAGTGGTAAAACGTCACTATTACGAGCCGGGCTCATTCCACAGCTATCCAGCGGCAATGACATTGTAGACAGCGAACATTGGCTAGTGCGCTATGTCACTCCTGGGGTACAACCACTAAAAGCTCTAGCATCAGTATTCACACTAGCCAATCAAGAAATAGAAGTTGCGAATCAGTTATTACAAGCGGAGACGCTTTTAAGGCATGGGTCAGAGGGGTTGGTCAATTTAGTGACAGCAACACTCCTGCAACGACCCAACGTAAAAAAAATTTGGCTCATTATCGACCAATTTGAAGAGCTATTGATGCCCACCACCGACCCTCAAGTACACCAAGAGCGTCAAACGGTGATTAATGCCTTAGTCCATGCCTTACGTTGCCCGTCATCACCGCTAGGGGTAATTGTTAGTTTACGCTCAGATGCGATTGATAGCTTGTTAAAGTACGGTGAGCTGTTCTCACTGATAGAACGTAATCGGATTGTCATGACTCCGATGAATTATCAAGAAATTCGAGACACCATTGAGAAGCCAGCAGAAAAATTAGGTCTTAATATAGATCCTTACTTAGTCCATAATCTCACCCTTGACCTAACGGGTGCGCCGGGTGAGCTCGCCCTGTTACAAAGTTCTCTATACGAACTATGGCAACATCGTTCACCAGCCTCTTATAGCAAAGGCAGCCCTTGTCTCTCACTCGAGAGTTATATGAAGTTAGGACGGTTATCTACCATGATTTCTGAACGTGCAACAGCACTTTATCAGTCATTATCAGCAGCTGAACAAACCGCAACACAGCGCATCTTTCTCTCTCTGTGTGATTTAGGTGACGGGCAATTGGATCGATGCCGTCAAGCTCGTAAAGTTGAATTAATTAATCAACAATTTCCTCAAAGCTTAATTGATCGAATCTTGCAAAATTTAATCACAGCCAGGCTAGTGGTAGTCGATCAACCTCGATTGAAATCTCAAATAGATAATGAATCAACACCCGCAACCGTCTGGAAAACTCAAGGGCATGAAACAGCAGAGAGTCAACATTGGCTTGTAATTCGCAGCCCAGCAGTTACAGAACGGTCAGAAGACACTATCGCACTCGCCCATAAATCACTAGTGTCAGATTGGCCCCTCTTGCGGCAGTGGCTAGAAACCCATCGCTCGCCACTACGACAACGGCGGGATCTTGAAGAACGAGCCTGGATATGGCATAAGCGCGGCGAACTCAAATGCTCCGAATACCTCTTAGGGCAAGAGTATCTCAAAGATGTCGATTATTTTTTAAAGGCCCATTTACAAGACCTATCAACATTGGCCCAAAGATTTGTGAAAATCAGTCAACACACGGTTATCTACCAACGCTGGCAAACTCGAGGCATCGCTGTCCTATTACCCTTGGCAATGATGGCAGGTATGACGGTTTCATTAGTCCGCCACCAGCTGACCTGGCCGATCCCTGCAGCAAATCCGGCCACGGCTAAACTGAGCAACCAAGTGACCTTGACAGCTAACAGAGCAGTTAGCCCGCTATTACCGCAACACTGGGGAACTGAAGGGATAGATCGCTTAGTCGTTACGTCTCAAATTCTAGACTTTAACCGGAGACATCCAAAGTCTGCCCTGAGTCAACTCTCCATTGTGCAATTGGCCAACCTGATGACACCAGGCGCTGTCATAACGCATTCGCTATCGTTACCGGATGAACTTAATGATGAGATGAATGTTGGGGAAAACCCATGAACCCTTAGATTGTGTTTGCAAGGTTTCGACAACCTGCGACAATCGAGGTCGGCCAGCCAGAGAGAGGAGCACTAAACTATGGGCCATCGAATCAGCCCTATAATTAAAAGGTACATTGACTATTGGCTGCTAGCGGTTTTGTCCTTTAGCCTAGGAGCCTTTGTAGTTCCTTGGATATAGGAATTTTTTCACCAGTGGATTTGGCATCTTCTATCGGCAACGTCATCTCAGAAATACGCGTACAGTGGCAGCCCAAGCAAATATTCATCAGCGCCCTCATCGCTATCGTCATCTGCTGTCTGGGGCCAACGGCAGCATTGGCAGCCCCTGCCCAAGCAACATTTGCCGGGGGATGTTTTTGGTGTATGGAACATCCCTTTGATGAATTACCAGGGGTGACAGACACTACCTCAGGCTATATGGGAGGCACCGTCGAGTTCCCTAGCTATCGTCAGGTATCATCAGGATCGACTGGCCATGCAGAGGTAGTTAAAGTTGATTACGACACTGATTTAGTCAGCTATGAAACTCTTTTGGATACTTTTTGGCGAAACGTGGACCCTTTAGACGGGCAAGGTCAGTTTTGCGATAAGGGTAGTCAGTATCGTTCGATTGTTTTCTATCATGACGATAGTCAACGCCAGCTAGCCGAGGATTCTAAGCAAGCTATTGATGGCTTGTTTGAGCAACCGATTGCAACTGAAATCCTTTCTGCAGCAGCATTTTATCCGGCAGAAGACTATCACCAGAATTATTATCAAACCCATCCAGCTCGCTATCGCCTCTACCGCTATGGCTGTGGCCGCGATCAGCGATTGGCAGAGCTTTGGGGACCTCAGTCCGAGTAATGCCTTAATTGTTGACTGAATTCATATCCGTCTGCTCAACCGGCAAAAAACTGACTAAAGTAAAGGGTAGATGTAATCAAACTGATACCCATGAGTGCTGTACAGCTTTCTGCCCGCGACATAATGCGTGCCGCTTACGAAAACCGCTATACCTGGGATAGTAATTTCCCCGGTTACACAACGGATGTGGAGTTTAAGCAGGGTGACAAGACCTATGTTGGCAACGCTAAGGTGAATCCCGACCTTTCAGCAGAGGTTTTTGATATTGATGATGAAGCTGCGTTGAAACTCGTTAAGGGTCAGCTTTGGGAAGTGGCTATTCACCGGGTACGTCGTGAGTTTGAAACTACCCATGGCAAAAATGTCTTTGCCCTAGGTGAAACCGATGAGCGAGGTGCCGTGGAAATCTTAGTTGAGGGTAAATCCACCGGCGATAAGTATAAGGTCCTTAACGATGAGGTAGTGCTAGTCCATCGCCACATCCACGGTGTTGTGGTTACCATCAATACCTTTAGCACCCATGACACGGGTGCCGGTTACCTGTCGCATACCTATGACTCGGTGTATCACGATCCGAAAACAGGTGAGCAGAAGAAAGGACACAGCCAGTTTACTGATGAGTATGGCCAAGTGGGTGGCTACCATGTACTGACTCGGCGTGCGATCGCATCTGCCGATGAGGGTGACATGGAATTTCAGTTTACCAATATCCAACTGTTAGAGTCGGCAGCCAGCTAAATCTGGCTTTTATGCAAATAGGCTGGCTAACGCAGTGGGCAATGTTTGCGTAAAGTTGCAGTGATGGCGCCAATATTCTCTTCGGGGTCTAGCTGTAGCTGGCGAATGTCAGCTTCTAACTGATCGTTAGGATTAGGGTTATCAGAGATCAGATCTGCTGCCTCATATCGATAGTCTGAAGCTTGTTGATAGGCTTCAACCAAACTAATTTGGACCGTTTGCAACCGTCGATCTGAGAGCAGCAGACCATCGATCACCTGGGATATATCAAAATACACACGCCCCACCTGGCGTTCAATGCCCTGGTTATAGCCGGGCCCGCCACGGTTTCCTTCATAAAGTTCTTGAATGCGCAAATTCCCTTCAGCCAGCGCATCGTTAATCAAAGCACAGTCTTCTCGAGGTGTGCAGCTGGCCAACACTAGACAGACAGCCCCCAGAGCTATGCACTGACGGGTTAAGGGACGAAAACGATAAAAATTAGACATATAAGATTTCGACATACAGTTAGGTCACTGCGATTGATTTAGGCAAGGATGCATGCGTCGATTGCCAGATGGCCGCATGTCTGTACAAGTAAACCATAGAAAAAATCCTAATCGACAGCGACGTCATGGCCTATTAGTTTTACAGGTTAGTCGGGTAACCCCAGGACAGCCGCCATTCAAACATTGTGAAAAAGAGGAGATTAACGTGGACATTGGGTTTCTAGGCACAGGGCTAATGGGTGCACCCATGGCACGACGCTTACAATTATCTGGACATCAGGTATATGGCTGGAATCGTAGCGCTGATAAACTCCAGCCCCTGCTGGCAGACGGCATTCAACAGGTGGAAACACCGATAGCTGCGATCTCAACCTCTCAGCTGATCATCCTGATGCTGACCAATGCCGATGCGATTCAAGCAACCGTACTCAGCCCCGATGCCCTACCTCAGTTAGCAGGCAAAACCGTTCTACAGATGGGCACCATCGCCCCCCAAGAGAGTAAAGCCATTGCCCAAGCCGTGCAAACAGCTGGCGGTGACTATATTGAAGCCCCTGTCCTTGGCAGCATTCCTGAAGCCAAAGCTGGAACCCTGATTGTGATGGCGGGGGCCACCCCAGACCAGTTTAACCAGTGGAAATCTATTTTGGAATGCTTTGGCCCCGAGCCCAAGCTAATGGGACCGGTGGGGGCAGGCAGCGGAGTCAAATTAGCGATGAACCAGCTGATTGGCAGCTTAACCACCGCCTTTGCCATGAGTTTGAGCCTGGTACAACAAGAGGCCATCGACATTGAAACGTTTATGGCGATTGTTCGCCAAAGCGCCCTCTATGCACCGACATTTGATAAAAAGCTGGGGCGCATGTGCGATCGCAACTTTGCCAATCCCAATTTTCCCACCAAACATCTGCTCAAGGATATGAACCTATTTGTGCAGTCAGCTGACACCTTTAACGCCGACGTTGCCAAAAGTGTCGCCCAGGTCGTCCAACAGGCAATCGAAAAAGATCTGGCGGACCAAGACTATTCAGCTGTCTTTGCAGCAGTGAACCCATAGTCAAACGTTTTGAGCTTTGGATGTTGGATTAAGTTCCCAACCCAACATCCAAAATTAAGACCTTGCCCCTATGCCGTCAGCGCCTGTGCCTTAACGGGTTCAGACAGCGCGCCAAAACGACGGTCGCGCTTTTGGAACGCTAGCAGTGCTTGGTGAAACTGATGCCGATCAAACTGGGGCCAAAATACATCAGTGAAGTACATTTCAGCATAGGCCATTTGCCATAGCAGAAAATTACTTAACCGCTGCTCACCACTGGTGCGAATCAACAAATCTGGATCGCTGCTGCCCGCAGTATAGAGATGACGCTCTAAAAGCTCTTCGGTAATAGAATCGGCGGAAAGCTCACCCCGTTCTACACGCTCAGCAACAGAGCGACATGCCTGGGTAATTTCATGGCGACTGCCATAGTTGATGGCAACATTAAACTCCACCGCATCATTGTGCTGAGTCTGCTCCATGGAACGCTCCATTTCACGACGCAGAGACCCATGCAACCCAGACAAATCGCCAATAAAGCGAATACGTACCCCTTCTCGATGCATTTCTGACAGTTCCTTGCGCAGCAAGCGCTCGAACAGCACCATCAGAAAATCAACTTCCTCATGGGGACGTCGCCAGTTTTCAGTTGAGAAGGCATATGCCGTCAGCGCCCCCACGCCCCAATCCTTACAACAGCGCAGCAAATCTTTGAGGACGTTAGCCCCCCGACGATGGCCCTCTATACGTGGCAGGCCCTGGCTTTGAGCCCAACGACCATTGCCATCCATAATCACAGCGATATGGTTAGGTAGCCCACGGGGGTCCAAATCAGATGGTAGAGTTTGCAAAGTTTGGGTTGTCATAATTACAGATACGTATGCTCCAAATATGCATTAAACGTGACTAGACCTATCTGTGCTGTTACACAGCCGATAGCACCAAGTTCATTGAAAAATTAAAATATTGGCCCCAGTGGGGCCATCGTCTTTAACCAGGGTGCCCTAAGTGCCCAAGGTTTGAGACGCCCCCAAAGTTTGTAGAGAGCGAGCTCAAGGGTTTACATCAACATCATTTGATTAACAACACGGGTCAGACCAGTGTACCCCCTTGCCTGTTTACACCCTATAGGGTTCTTTGTCTGAGATTGTAGGGAAGTGTACGAATTTAAAGGTCTGAAAAAGTCGGGATATCTGATGCGCAATGTTCCTAACCGTGGCGGTAGTCTGTCAGTGTGAAGAAAACCATTGACCATGGCCGATGGGTGTTGATACTGCAATCGAATTTACTGACTCTCTGCTCTATGAGAAAACGGGGCAGCATCTTAGCGATCTGCAATGCTGTATTTTGCAGCAGGTGTGGGGAGGGAAAACGTATCGTGCGATCGCAGCCATCGCTGGCTATAGCGAAGGCCATATTAAAGACGTGGCATCCCAGCTATGGCGACTCCTATCGGATGTGTTAGGAGAGCGCATCACCAAAGGGAACTAACGATAACGGATGGTTTATTGGCTCAAACGCGCCAAGCGCAAAATGGTTCATGTCGCTGAAGAAGCATGGCCCCGTGAAACCTGGCCCCGACTTAATCATGCTGGCGTTACCCAGCCCGCTCAGAAATCCAGTCATCAAGAATCCAGTCAAACAATAGCCCCCCACGGGATCGATCCTCACTTTATTGGTCGGGACAATGCCATAGAGAAGATCCAGTCCTTAAGTAACCAGGGGCATAAAATCATTGTCATTCAAGGGGAGGGTGGCCTTGGTAAAACCACCCTTGCTCAGAATTATCTACGCCACACCGCCTTTGACCTGGTGTTAGAGTGGCGCATTGCCCAAGAAACCTCAAATTTAACGGCGGTCGAACATATTCTCGATGAGTGGCTGCGGCAGGATCTAAACGACGAACCTGGTCAGGATGTGAGCATTAGCCTCAGTCGATTAAAACGTCATCTCAAACAACAACGCATAGGCATTCTCATCGATAATCTCGAACCGGCCCTAGATGGCAATGGACAGTTTGTTAAAGAGGCTCGCTGCTATACAGAGTTATTAAAACTGTTATCAGATTTTTCAATCAATACAACGACACTAATCACCAGCCGAGATCGCCTCTGCGAACCTGGTATTAAGGCCTATCACTATCGATTACCTCGGCTCACCCTGACAGATTGGCAACACTGTTTTACCTATCATCAACTCTGTTTTCCCAATGCCCATGAGATTTTACGGTGCTTACATCGAACCTATGGCGGTAATGCCAAAGCCATGGAAATTTTATGCAGCACGGTACAAACAGATTTTGATGGCAATTTAGGAGCTTACTGGAAAGCCTATCGAGCCGATCCCTTAGCTGAGATTGATCTTAAAAATCTGGTCATTAGTCAGATTGATCGCTTACAACACCTTGACCCTACGGCGTATCAGCTCCTATGTCGATTGAGCTGTTATCGCTATCAGACAATCGCCAAGCTTTCGTTACCAACCGTATTAGCCCAATGCCAACCACCGGATGGACAGCGGGCCATTACATCCCTGAGAAATCGTTCTCTCATCGAGGTCGAGAACGGTCAATATTGGCTACATCCTGTCATTCGAGCCATAGCCATTGAACGGCTCAGACAAAGTGAGCTGTGGCATCTGGCTAATCAGGTAGCCGCCACCCATTGGACCAACAGCATAGAGTTACTGACCTCACTTTCAGATGCTCAGCAGGCCTTAGAGGCGTACTATCATCACGTGGCCATCGGTGAGTACTCAGCGGCCGCCCAGGTATTGTTACAAAGTCGCCATAACCAGTGGCAACAGTTTTTACCCCTAGCTAGCAGCCTTTATCGAATGGGGTTATTGCAACCGGTGAGTACGCTCATTGTTGAGGTGCTATCCCATCTAGAATCTGCATCTAAGCCATCACCGCAGGTCAGTGAACTGCGTAATATTCTTGGAGATATTTATTGGATTACCGGGGAGATTAATCAGGCGATTGAATGTCAGCAGGATGCGATCGCAACCACCCAAAATCACCTGGCCACCACCAATAGAGCAGAGCCCCTCAACCACTATTACCTCCAAATGTTGAATATCGACTCACGGTTGAGTCTGGGGTTATATGCCATGGATCTGTGGGAGCTAGAACAAGCCAAAACAGCCTTTAGTACCGTCATTACCCTTGGTCAAGATACTCCCCACCAGGCTTGGGCCAATAAAGCCACCGTAGCCCTGGCCCTTACATATGCTTATCAAGACCGCATTGAACAGGCCTATCAGTTAGCCAATAGTTGCTTTAACACCTTTACCCATCAAAGCCAAACATCCGGCAGACTCGCCTACTTTATTCAGCTTTTAGGTCAGACCTATGGCCAGCTCAACAAAATAGAACTTGCTGAAAAGTTATACCAGCAAGCGCTCACCTTTGCTGACGCTGGTCATTATCTACAAGTCAAAGCCAAAGCCCTCACTGGCCTAGCTACCATTGCTCGTCAACGCCAGCAGCTAGACACCGCCCTCACGTTTCATACTCAATCCATTGAACTATTCGACAGTATTGGTGCAAAGTGTGACCTAGCCAATGCTTATGTTGAACTGGGTCATAGTCATATCGTCCTAACCCAAAACCAAGTTGCCCATAAATACTGGAAACAGGCCCTAAGCTTATATTCCGATATCCATGCTCAAAAACAGCGCAGCAGGGTTCAACATCTACTCAATACAATCAGCCACAGGTCTTCCCCTCGACTATTGGACTAACATCCGTAATCCCCTGTACGAAAAGCGCTTCAAAACTGAGTTTCATACGTAGATTATATTGAACACGGATTTCTTCATCAGCGATTTATCCAAATGTCAGAGTTGCTGACTATTCTATAAATGTGCATGATAAGCACATTAGCAATCTTCCCTGAGACAGAAGGTCGCTGAAGTTATGATCGGTCTCTTTGATTCTGAAAGCCAATGATTAGACTGTGCAGTGCATACTGGCAGTCTTTTTTTTGCCAATAAGACGGGCTTCCATCAGAGCAAATATCGCATCTGTCAGGTCCGTTAAGACTATGGATATCCCTAAAATCTTTAGGTAACAATGGCTATGAATGCAGTCAACTGCTGAATACATCAGCGTTTGTCAGACCTCTGCGGGCATCGACAGGGTGTTGCTAAGCCTCAGGATAAAGTTCTCTATACGGGGCGAAGACCTACCAGATCGGCATCCCCTCTAAATCAGCAGCAGCCATAGTTTTCACAACCAAAACACAAGACTTGAAATAACGGAGTCTTAGGCTCAATCTCCAACTTTTGTTCAAAAAACCATCCTTGAAAGAGGTCCTCAGCGGAACAGACAGAAATCCTAACCGTCATACAAAAGGCTGTTGTTATGGCTAACCACCAGGGTCTGACTATTTGCGTAGATATACGGCAGCTTGTTTTCTACGCTCTATTGATATTCCGCACATTTGAATAATGCTTAAAAAGCCTCTACCAAACGCGAAAAAAAAGTTTATTAATTCGATTAATTATTTCAGAGGAATAGCGATTATTCTTATCGTCCTGGGCCACTCATATGATTTAGCTCACTGGGAAATATCTAATGGTTTGGAGCAGTTTATATATTCACTAAGCCTGAATGGCACAGTATATTTTGTATTCATTTCAGGCTTCTTATATCATCACATTTTCTATCCAAATTTTAACTATCAGAAATTTTTGACTAAAAAAATACGATATGTCTTGGTTCCCTATGTGTTGTTCTCTTTAATTCCTATCCTGAATACTGTCTTCCTTGACGGTGGGGGATATGCACTGCCTGATGATTTAAGAGATGAACCCCTAAGGGCAATAGCTTGGTATCTATTGACTGGCAATATCATTGTTGCCTATTGGTATGTACCCATGGCAATTCTTCTATTTCTTTTATCTCCCTTAGTCAACAAAATTATCAAGTCAGAAACTATTTTAATTATCACTTTAGCGTTACTGCCCATTTCACTGATCATCCATAGACCTATTAACAATCTCAACGCTATTCACTCACTCATTTATTTTTTCCCAGTCTATTTATTAGGTTCTTGGAGTTCAATAAACCAGAAGAAAATCTATACCTATTTACGCGATAGAAACAAGAAGATTTTCCTTATTACGCTGGCTATCTCCTTAGGTTTATTACAAGTGTTTGTATTTCAACAACCTGGTAATTTTCATAAAGAGTTTTGGTCAATCACGGTACCTGATGTCAACCTGTTGCAGAAAATTGTTCTTTGTTTTCTATTTATTTCAATCTTAGACAAATACGAACATACTGAGTTTTCTATCCTCAACAAAGTTGCGGATACAAGTTTCGCTATCTACTTTCTCCATCCCTTTCTTTTAAACGCTGTATTTAGCCTATTTACGACACTAAACCTCAATTATGAAAGTAATTTTCTTATCTGGATTTTCGTTGCTTTCACAACAGTCATCACCTCCATGGCTATTGCCATTGGCATAAAAGCAGTGCTCAAAAAACGAAGCCGATACTTAATTGGCTGGTAAACATAGCCTTTTTCAGCAACATCACTAGTCCAATTCCAGAGAAGATTTTACCAACGGATATTCTAGTTTTTGTTGGAGCAATAGTCCCTGCTAATCCACTGGTACCGTCTCAAATTGCTCAACAGCATCAAATCCTAACCCTTTGCGCAGAATAACTGGATCATCCTTAGTCATATCCAAAATGGTAGAAGCTTGATAACTGGGCTCAGATTCGTCATCGATAATAATGTCTACCTGTTTTTCTAGCGCATCAAATAACTCATAGCGCGATAGATAGGTTTCATCCATATCGCCAACATGGGCAGAGGTGGAAATAATGGGATTACCCAAGCTCTGCAAAAGGGCTTGGCAGACGACACTGTTGGGCACACGAATTCCTGTCGTTTTGCGCTTTGGATTCATCACCAACTTGGGGACCAACTTAGTAGCGGGCAAAATAAACGTATATGGGCCTGGAATTAAGTGGCGCATAGTGCGATAAGCCGGATCACTAACATACGCATACTGAGCAATGTTAGATAGTGATGGGCATAGAAACGTCAGTGGCTTATCGTTAGAGAGTTTTTTAAGCTGTCGCACCCGTTGAATTGCACTTTTAGATTGCAAATCACAACCAATTGCATACACGGTGTCAGTGGCATAGAGCATAATTGCACCACTTTGCAACTGCTTACGAATTTTCTCAACCTTAAATGTTTGGGGTGATTCAGGATGCAGGGTATAGAGAGTGGCCATAGATCGAGCACGCGTTAGTGACTCGCGACTGTGAAGGTGTGGTAACAAATGTTACCGTAATTCTACGAGAGTGGCCATTTCTCTTATATCAAGGGCAAAACGGCCACGATGCCCCTTTCCTAGCTCCGAAATGGCTTCATTACATCAACAAAACTTGTCTCTAGAGCATGAGGCATTGACTAGCCTGCTGGCCCAGACAAAAAATCTACTCATCATTCAAGACCTTGATGGTGTCTGCATGGGGCTAGTAAAGGACCCCTTGCATCGCCAGATTAGCAGAGACTATATAGAAGCCGTTACCGCCTATGACGGGCATTTCTTTGTGCTGACAAATGGTGAACACATTGGTAAACGTGGCGTCAATGGCATTTTAGCGAAAACGTTGGGAACAGCAGTAGGCGACTTCCACCTGCCAGGACTGGCAGCTGGAGGAGTCCAGTGGCAAGATCGTTCTGGGCAGCTATCGCATCCCGGTGTCAGCGATACTGAATTGACCTTCCTCAAGTCGATCCCTAATCGCATTGCAACAACCCTACGGAATTTCTTGGCTACGGTTGACCATGGTTTATCAGACGCCACCGTCACCCACTGCATCAATGCATCGGTATTAGACAACGTGGCTTCTCCCACCGCCAATCTCAACACGTTTTATGAAACCCTAAATAATCCGGCTCTTTATCGGCAGCTACAAGAGAAAATGGAAGCACTGACCAACGAACTCCTAGCTGAAACGACACAGCAGGGTCTCGGTGATTCCTTTTTTGTCCACTACGCGCCAAATTTAGGGCGTGATGATAGTGGCAATGAAGTCATGTGGTGGGCGGATGACACCACATCAGGGACAACAGATTTTCAGTTTATGTTGCGGGGAGCGGTCAAAGCAGCAGGCGTCCTGGCTTAGTATAACAGCTACTATTTTCACAAAACAGGCATGCATCCCTTAGGCATTGGGTTTAACGCTCGGCAGGCTCCTAAAACCATGGAAGACATGCTCGCTCTGGTAAAACAGGATTTTGATCCGGCCCATATGCCTGTGATCGTTGGTGTTGGCGATACGGTTACTAGTCAGGCAATCGCCACAGAGGAGGGAGTGGTCTTTAAGCGTGGGGGTAGCGATCGCAACTTCCTTCAACTGATCCAAAATATTGGCCAGGCCTTTAATAGCGGCAACCTCGTCGGCTATGTTGACAGCAGTGGTGGCGAACTTAAAAACCGTCGCGCTATCCAGGTAGAAAATAATAACGGCGTCCCCATCGTCACCCAAGGCCCTGGCGATCCAAACGACGATGCCGATCCATTAACGCTCAACGTGGTCTTTCCTGGCGGACATCAACAATATTGCCAGATGTTTCAAGCAGGTGCGATCGCACGTCAACGTCGATCGTAGCCATCGTCAACATGCTCAGCAGCATAGAGCCAGACAGCCCTGTTTCTCAATTGCCATTAGCATCAGCTTCACCGCCGCTAAACTAGCCGCCAATATATTTAGTTAGCCAGCGAGAAATAAACTCTAAAAATCGTTTAGATGACGTTACATGTGACATCATCTAAACGATTTTCTAAATGGATAAAGATATTCAATCAAAGACTTATGTAAGCACTTGTAAACTTGAGTAAATCGTATTCAAAAGACCATGTCGCTAGTGCTACATTAAGTCCATAGAACAACTGAATACCTGTCAGAGAGTTCTCATTACTCCTGACATTTGAAACCTAAATCTCTTTCAGATTTAGCTATACGTCTAACCAGGGTCTTTGCTCTTTCAATTAGTTGAAATAAGCAGCCAAATCTCAATCGATATAAGGCAAGTAGCAAATTTGAATCGTAAACCCTTAGCAAAAAATTCCTATTTACTTCTCCAACCAAACTAACAGCAGACTAGCGATTGTTTTTGAGTTTTACCAAGTTAAAAAGGGGTCAGTTAGAAATAGCTGATCCCTATTTTAATGGCAGAATTTTATGCTGAACTAACAGCATCACATCAACTAGCAATGACTGATTGGCTAGCATTAGTTATTGGTAATACACGATGGCACTGGGCCTGGTTTAGGGGCTCTGATCTACAGCAAGTTTGGCACACCCCCCATCTCTCAAACCAACCGCCACCAGGCATAACATTACACTCCATCTGGTCAGATCAGTTACCACCACAAGCCTTAGATTTACCATTCGAGTCCATAGACATTTGGGCCGTTTCAGTCGTCCCTAACCAGGCTACATATATTGAGTCTCTATCTCAGGTGAAATGGATTAATCGTTTTTCCCTCCAGAACGTATATTCCACCATGGGCTTAGATCGAGTAGCCACGCTGTGGGGAGCAGGGCAGCGCTATGGGTGGCCTTTATTGGTCATTGACGGGGGTACCGCCCTCACAGTTACGGCTGGAGCAGACGGCGCGTTTGTCGGGGGAGCCATTTTATTAGGACTGCAATCTCACCTTTCGGCTCTTCACACCACGACTGCCGCCCTCCCCATGATCAGCCCACCAGCATCCTTACCGCCGCGCTGGGCCATGGATACATCCAGTGCAATTCAAAGCGGTGTGATCCACACCTTGCTATCCACCATTGATAGCTACATTCAAAGCTGGAAAAAGCAGTATCCCCAGTCCGCCGTGATCTTTACTGGCGGAGATGGCGACTATCTTTACCGCTTGCACCAGCAAAACACAAAACAAAACCAGGCCCCGTTTAACAGAACCTGGTTCGAACCAAACCTTATGTTTTGGGGAATTGCCAGCTATCGCAATGAAGCCACCCGAGCACTGTAGGCTGTTGTATCGCTACCTGCCGTTGCCGAAGGAATCGCTAATTCACTATCCATTTCCTGCAAACGAGCGACCCGAGCTGCTGGGTTAGGATGGGTGCTAAAAATGGCTGGTGGGCTATTGCCACTGTCTAGCTTTTGCATCAGTGTAGCCATCCCAGTCTGGTCATATCCAGCTTCACCCATAGTCACAAACCCATGGTCGTCAGCCACCAATTCATCTTTACGACTGTTGGGTAGGGTCAAGGCTACATCCACAGCAATCGATACCATTTGGTTCCGGCTGAGCCCAAATGCTCCCGCAACCCCTTGGGCAATGGCCACATCCCGCATCTGATCAAGAGCGTGCTTCTCAGCAATATGGCCAACCTCATGTCCCAAAACACCTGCCACTTCCGCTTCATTATCAGCCGCCGCTAACAGCCCAGTGGTGATATAGACATATCCCCCCATGGTGGCAAAAGCATTGATACTATCGTCCTCAACCACTTGAAAGACATAGGGAATGTCTGGCCGATCGCTATAGGGAATCAAGCGCTGACCGATCTCATCTACATAGCCTGTTAGATTAGCATCCCGATATAGCCGGAACGACTGGCCTAACAACTGTTGGTTAACCTGCCCCCCAAGGCGAATTTCTTGCTCATCCGACATGTTTGTAATTTGAAACACCTGAATGGTGGGCAAAATGATGTCGAACAAACCAGCATTAGCAGGTTTAGGCGTGAACACCCCCAAACTTAATATTGTCAGAAAGGCCATGGCGCCGTAGGCCAAACGGCGTTGCCAGCGGTTGCCCCAACGGAGAATTGCGTTAGACATGTGTCAGCTTACTGTAGTGAAACGATGAACAAAGCGAAGGACGGATATTGTCAAGTCTGGCGTTGTGCAGCAAACGCGCGCAATGATATCCATGACTTGACCATAGCGGTGGCATTGAAAGCTTTCCGCTTAAGCTGTGACAGTTAGTAGATTGTAGATTCCAACACTTATTACAGTTTAGATAGTCAAGCTCAAAGCTACATTGGTCACATGGCGGAAGTCGCCACAAGCAGCCCCTAGGCGAGGTCACATTAGCGTCAGTTAATCAGTTTACTCCCCTGTAATTTGGCCAACTAATCTGACCAGCCCATGATTAAATACTAAACGACTGCTCTGCATATCCTGTAGGGTGACATTGCATGTCTGTTACATATCGCTTGGGCTAATTAAGGCTGGTATGAACACCTTAGTCTGAGTAGTAGACAATATTCGGAGTGCCAACAGCTATGGCTATTTTGGATTCTAAGGGACGCTTATTTGGCAAAATTAGTCTGCTAGACATTGGTGCAGGACTGGTCATCCTGATGGTTGTAGTGGCTGTTTTTTTCTACCCTGGCACCTCCGGTTCAGTGGCTCAGGTAGGCGCTGTGAATAAGGATATTGAGGTCGATGTGATGGCCCGCGGCTTAACCGTGCTTAACCCCGAGCAGTTTTTAATCGACTTACAGGCTGAAGGCACCACCAATGTGATTATTCGCAATCAGCCCTATGGTCAGGTAGCCGTCAAAGAGGTAAAAGCCTTACCCCGCAGCACCGCGGTGTCACAACCCGATGGCTCGGTTAAATCTTTTCCGGACCCTCGACCAGAGTTGGGATTTACAGCCGATATGCTGATTACTTTAGCTGGCTCAGCTCAGATCACTGATGATGGACCGGTCTTCGGCAATAGTAAAATTAAAATTGGCACTCCTATTGAATTAGAAGGCAAGATTTACACGTTTAAGGCCAGCACCGTAGCTGTTCGCATTCCTGATTAAACAGATAGATTATGTGATTTAAATCACATTTTTTACTCAGCTAACTATCACCGTCTTTTTTAAAAACTCTAAGGCTCCTATCAGAGCATATTCAGATGTGTTTCTCACCGTGTAAATAGGAAAGTTTGAAACCTTCCTATTTTTTCGGAGGATACACTTATGAAACGCTTCGTATTTGCTGGGTTATCTGTTTTACTCGCTGCTGCAGCTATCGCTCCTGCTGCTCAGGCAAAGTTTCCAAATAACGATTCACTCGCTGACACGACTCTGCAACAGCGTCGATTAGACGCTCTAGATCAACGTACCAAGAGTAGCGACTCACTAACGGATACGTCACTCCAACAGCGTCGTTTGCATGAGCTCAATATACGGACTAAAAGCAGTGCTTCATTGACAGATACATCTATCCAACAGTATCGCTTGGATGCTCTGGACATACGCGATAAGTCTTAGCCTATTGTCCAGGTGCGATCGCACTGTTTTTAATCATTTATCACGGCTATGGGGCACTCAAGGTGCCCCATTTTTTTGCCCCATCGCCCGATTAGCCCCCTAGAGCACTGGGGCAATGCCCTAAGAGTCGCTATGATTAAGTTAGTTGACATTTCTTAAAGGTTTTTGTCGTACATGGCTGCAACCGCCAACTCGCAGGGCTTGAAGCAATTTTTAGAAAATCGTATTTTACTAGGTCAGCCCCTTACCACCGAGTTAACCGCTATTTTGTTGGTTTACTTTGTTCAAGGAATTTTAGGGCTCGCACGGTTAGCAGTCAGCTTTTTTCTAAAGGATGATTTGGGGCTGAGCCCCGCAGAAGTCGCAGCGCTGACAGGTTTAGCTAGCTTGCCATGGACCATCAAGCCTCTCTTTGGCTTCCTATCTGACGGATTGCCCATAGGGGGCTATCGCAGACGTCCTTATCTCATCCTGTCTGGCCTGATGGGTACAGCAGCTTGGTTAGCTTTGGCTACCGTAGTCCACAGCGCCTGGCTAGCAACCACCATGATTCTGCTCAGCTCGCTATCGGTAGCCATTTCAGATGTCATTGTCGACTCTCTGGTGGTAGAGCGGGCACGTCAGGAATCCCAAGTTGAGGCTGGAACGCTACAGTCTTTATGCTGGGGAGCTTCAGCCATCGGCGGTCTGCTCACAGCCTATGTCGGGGGTCTGCTGTTAGAGCAGACAAGTACCCGTATAGTTTTTGCAGTCACAGCCACATTCCCCCTCATTGTGTCCGTAGTTGCCTGGCTAATTGCAGAGGCTCCGATTGAGGAACAAGCAAACGTAGCGACAGTATGGAGTCAGGTGAAGCAGCTCAAGGCGGCATTTAGTCAGCGCATCATTTGGATGCCCGCTCTGTTTCTCTTTTTGTGGCAGTCCACGCCCAGCGCTGATTCAGCTTTTTTCTTTTTTACCACCAACGACTTAGGGTTTGAACCTGAGTTTTTAGGCCGAGTGAGATTGGTTACAAGTCTGGCCGCACTGCTCGGTATTGCCATTTTTCAACGCTTTCTAAAAGCCGTACCGTTTCGTACAATTTTTGCCTGGTCAACGGTACTTGCCTCCCTAGGAGGCATGACAACCTTGATTTTAGTCACCCATGCCAACAGAAGTCTTGGCATTGACGACCAGTGGTTTAGCCTGGGCGATAGTGCTGTACTCACAGTGATGGGACAAATTGCATTTATGCCTGTGCTAGTACTATCTGCACGCCTTTGCCCCGCTGGAGTAGAAGCCACACTCTTTGCCCTGCTGATGTCGATTGTCAACCTGGCTGGGTTGATCTAACATGAACTTGGCGCCCTGCTAACCCACTGGCTCCATGTCACCGAGACAGATTTTGAAAATCTTTGGCTCCTGGTAACCCTGACCAATCTAACAACGTTATTACCACTGCCCCTGATATTTTTGCTCCCCAGCACATCAGCCTTATCAGAGTCGGAGACGACTGCATCTGCTGACGAAAATCCAGAGACAGCAGATGACGTTTCTCCGGCACCGGCGCTTACATCTTGAGCCGCTCACACTCTTGAAACTTTGAGTAGTGCGCTCAACCTACAGTCTTAAACATTTAAATCCTTTCCTATGCAAACTATCCCTTACCCTGGCGCCTCTAGTACTTTTGACATGGATGATTGGCGCAGTGGCTATCGCTCACAGCCCAATGAATATGACTACGAAATCGATACCATCGAAGGTACGATTCCTACCGACCTAGAAGGCACTCTGTTTCGAAATGGTCCGGGACTCCTAGATGTTGCCGGTCATTCAGTACATCATCCATTTGATGGCGATGGCATGATCGTATCCATTGCTATTTCCCAGGGTAAAGCTTACTTTCGAAATCGATTTGTACGCACCGAAGGCTATGTGAAAGAACAGACTGCAGGCAAACCGCTCTACCGAGGTGTATTTGGTACGCAAAAGCCAGGTGGTCCCTTAGCTAATGCGTTTGACCTGCGACTGAAAAATATTGCCAACACCAATGTGCTCTACTGGGGTGGAAAATTGCTGGCTCTCTGGGAAGCAGCAGAACCCCATGGCCTAGATCCCAATACGTTAGAAACTCTAGGTTTAGATTATCTAGATGGCGTACTGAAACCAGGGGAAGCCTTTTCAGCCCATCCTCGGATTGATCCGAGTTGTGATCTAACCAACAACCAACCGTGCCTGGTCAATTTTGGTGTCAAGACAGGACTTTCTAGCACCATCACCCTCTACGAATTCGATCCCAAAGGTCGCTTAGCCCATACCCACCGTCACAACATCCCAGGGTTTGCATTCTTACACGACTTTGCCATCACCCCCAACTATTGCATTTTCTTTCAAAATCCAGTCAGTTTTAACCCAGTCCCTTATCTGGCTGGCATCAAGGGAGCTGCTGAATGTATACAGTTCAATGCCAAACAGCCCACCCGCGCCATTATTATTCCGCGGGATGGAACCAGCCCCATCCAAACCATCGATCTACAACCCTGCTTCGTTTTCCACCATGCCAATGCCTTTGAAACCGATGGCAAACTGTATCTAGATTCGGTTTGTTATCAAGAATTTCCCGATCTCAAAGGGGCAGAGAATTATCTGGAGGCCGATTTTAATAGCATTCCAGAAGGACAGCTATGGCGTTTCGAGCTCGACCTTGCCACTGAGAGCAGTAAAGCCACATGTCTGATTGAGCGCGGCTGTGAGTTCCCTGATTTGAACCCCAACCACGTTGGCCGCCCCTATCGCTATTTGTACATCGGTGTAGCCGATTGCACCGAAGGCAACGCCCCCCTACAGGCTATTCTCAAACGGGATCTCCACTCTGGTCAGGAAGAAATTTGGAGCTTTGGCCCCCGTGGATTTGCAGGTGAGCCCACCTTTGTCCCGCGTCCCCATGGCACAGCCGAGGACGACGGCTGGATATTAGGGCTGTTTTACAACGCCGAGAGCCGTTGCTCAGAACTAGCAATCTTGGATGCCCAGAAGATTACCCAGGGGCCAGTAGCTACACTGAAGCTACGCCACCACGTACCCTATGGATTACACGGCAATTTTACCCAAGAGCTGGTGATGGCGAATTAAGCCTAGCGCTTTTTACGTAGGGTTCTGAAGACAGCTCGGTCTGGCTAATGGGGGATAGTGCCGATTTATAGCAGGAGCAGGTTGGCATCTACATACATACGGGCACTATGCGTAGTGTAATCCAGTGCTTAATAACACCCGTACCCACCCATGAGTAGTCAAGCATCCAGGCAAGACACCTTACACTATCGATTGCGCCCCAATTCTCAGGGCATACGCCTTGATATTTGGGAGGACAGCCCCAAGTGTTCACCAGGCCAAGCGTCTTATCGCTTTTTTGTCACCTACCAGCTCAAATCTACCGAGGACGCCCAGGTAATTTTGGATCGCTACCTGATTACCAATAATGTCTACACAGCCATACCGTCGAACAATGCCACCACGCCTATCCATCTCAGAACCCTAGCAGGGTCAACCTCTATAACTGGCTAGTTTAAGAGTGATTGGGCAGCTGCCGCTGCTTTTCTTCTAGATAGTAGTCCCCTAAATCTGCTTCGTTGATAACAATGGCCTCGTACCGTAGCACGCCCTCTACATCAACGTTACGACCAATGGCTGGAGCGACATCTTCAGTTAAAATCCATACCTGCCCCGTACCATCCTCTATCTGATAGAGCCAACCATCTAAAATAGCTAGCCGCTGAGTGACTGAGCCCGTCAAAGAGACTGACCGCTCAACTTGCTGCGGCTGGCGTAACGTTTCGATTTTAATCGTAGAGCGTGCCAGAGACAGCACGGGCACTTGATTAGCCGATGGCGACTGACACGCTACACAGAGGGTCAATACGCCAATCCCTAAACCAAAAGCATACTTATAGTTCAAAAAATACATCACACGAGTAGTCTGTCAGAAGTAGGTACAAAGGCGCTGCAGGCAACGTCGATTGAGATGTCTTGCTCAAT
This sequence comes from uncultured Leptolyngbya sp., assembly GCA_937899365.1. Classification (GTDB taxonomy): domain Bacteria; phylum Cyanobacteriota; class Cyanobacteriia; order Phormidesmidales; family Phormidesmidaceae; genus Leptothoe. Next base: position 17,214 of record CALBPH010000631.1, on the reverse strand, counting down.
AGTCCTACCCAATGGTGATAGGTAGGACTATTGGTTATATGAGGCCATGGGTTTGGCCAGGGAATAGCCTTTGGTAATCTGAGGAGAGCCAATGCCGCTAGTATCCCCTAATTGACTAGCAGCATTGGCACAATCGCCGATAAAGTTAGCAAAAATTTCATGACCCAACGGTTAGATGGCAAAGCGCTTGCCCACAAACTTCAATCCCAACTAGCAGCCGACGTCACCAGCCAACGTGGGCAGTGGGACAGACCTCCTGGGCTAGCCGTTGTGATGGTGGGGGACAATCCGGCCAGTGCTGCCTATGTGCGCAATAAGGAACGAGCGTGTGCCCGAGTGGGGATCAGCTCTTTTGGCTCTCATTTGCCCGCACAGACCTCTCAAGCAGATGTGCGGGAGTTGATTGATCGGCTCAATGCAGATGACCGGGTAGATGGCATCTTAATTCAACTGCCTCTGCCGCCTCATTTAGACGCGGTAGCGTTGTTAAACCGCGTTGCCCCAGAAAAAGCTGCCGATGGCCTGCGCCCTGAAAATATGGGGCGCTTAATGCGTGGCGAACCCGGTTTGCGCAGCTGCACTCCCGCAGGCATCATGGCCGTTCTCAAGGAATATGACATTGACCCAGCGGGCAAACGAGCAGTCGTCCTGGGGCGGAGCATTCTAGTGGGAAAACCCATGGCCCTGATGCTGCTAGAGGCTAACGCAACCGTTACCGTTGCCCATTCTCGAACGGAAGAGCTATCGGCACTCTGCCGTCAGGCAGATATTTTAGTGGCTGCTGTAGGTCGCCCAAAAATGATCGGTGCTGACTGGGTGAAACCAGGCGCTACGATTATTGATGTAGGTATAAACCGAATCCAAGATACTGAATCGGGAAAATCTCGGCTGGTTGGGGATGTGGATTTTGACACTGTAGAACCCGTCGCAGGGGCCATCACCCCAGTACCGGGCGGAATTGGTCCCATGACAGTGACCATGTTGTTGCACAATACAATATTAAGCTACCGTAAACGATTTAATGGTTAATTAATAGTTAGCTCTAGTTAGCTCTTTCGCAGGTCGTTAACCCGCGCGAACTGATCAATCAGCGGTTGAGAAATCGCAGATTGCCGTTGATAGGGTTCCACAGGTTCATAAATTTCTTTTCTTACAATCATGATGACCACCAATGTCGCTACTGATTTTGACCTCAAAACTTACCTCAAAACTAAGTGTGCTGAGGTTGAGGTAGCCCTCGAACAGTCATTGGCGGTGGTCTATCCGGAAACCATCTATGAGTCAATGCTCTACTCACTGATGGCAGGGGGCAAGCGGCTGCGACCGATTCTCTGTTTAGCTACCTGTGAACTGGTGGGTGGGACAGCCGCTCAAGCAATGCCGACAGCCTGTGCCCTGGAAATGGTACACACCATGTCGCTCATCCACGATGACCTGCCGGCCATGGATAATGATGACTATCGTCGCGGCAAGCTGACGAATCACAAGGTTTATGGCGATGATGTAGCGATCTTGGCAGGGGATGCTCTGCTAGCCTATGCCTTTGAATTTATTACTGACCGCACTGAAAATGTCCCACCCAAAGCGGTCTTGGAAGTTATTCGACGGTTGGGACGTGCGGTAGGAGCCGCGGGCTTGGTGGGTGGTCAGATTGTCGATTTAGCATCTGAGGGGAAACCAGATACCTCTATCGAGACCCTGAATTTTATTCATCGGCATAAAACGGCTGCCCTACTTGAGGTATCTGTGGTGTCAGGAGCGGTCTTAGCAGAGGCTGACACAGAAACTGTAGAACGCCTCTCTCGCTATGCTCAAAACATTGGTCTTGCTTTTCAGATTGTGGATGATGTGCTGGATATTACCTCTACCCAAGAAGAGTTGGGTAAATCCATTGGTAAAGATGTGCAGGCACAAAAAGCAACCTATCCCAGCATTTGGGGACTAGAGGAATCTAAAAAGCAGGCTAACACACTGGTACAGGCGGCTAAGGACGAGCTAGCGAACTTTGGCCCCTTAAAGCAGCCCCTGGTTGCGATCGCAGACTACATCACCGCGCGCACTCATTAATATCCCCTTTACACTCTAACTATGGAAGCCTTTAGCGAGATTTTTCAGAACCACGTCCTAGTCGTGTCTCTGGTGGCCTGTTTGAGTGCACAACTACTCAAGTTAATCATCGAAGTGATTACCAACCAGCGCCTCAACTTTCATGTCCTAGTAGAAACTGGTGGCATGCCGAGTTCCCACTCAGCCTTGGTCACCGCCTTAGCCTGCGGTGTGGGTCAAACCATTGGCTGGTCTAGTCCAGCCTTTGCACTGACAGCTGTGTTCGCCGTCATTGTCATGTACGACGCAGCTGGAGTCCGCCAAGCAGCAGGAAAACAAGCACGGGTACTTAACCAAATTGTGGATGAATTCTTCAACGAACATGAGTTCCAAGAAGATCGACTCAAGGAGCTATTAGGTCATACGCCTGTACAAGTGATTGCAGGAGCCGCGCTAGGTGTCTTTATTGGTCTACTAGCGGCCCCTACCTATTAGATAGCCACAGCTGTACTCACTCTCAGAGCAGCTAACCCCATTAACGAATAGCGTCAGTCAGTCTAATAACTTGCTGTCCATCCACCAAAAATGACGTTAGACCGCTATCAACTAGCTGCTGTAATCTAGCTGCTGCTGCCGATGAATCAGTTGTATGCAGCACCAGCAAATAGGGCTGCTGTAGGTAAACGGCTAGCCCGACGGTTCCCTGTTGGGCCAGATCGCGCCCAATCTCAGGATTTTGCTGATAATCCACCAGCACAGCCACTCCTTCACCCAGCAAAGTCGGCTGATACTGCCCCTGGGTTGATGCGACCGCTACATCATCTGCGGGTGCTGGAGAAGCAGCCGTTGGTTCAACAACAACGGTTTCAAGCTGCTCAATATCAGTCAGATACAGCGCCCAAGAATTCGCCACCTCCAAAGAGGTAAATCCGCCTGCTCGGACAACGGTATCACTGAGATAATTGCATACTAGGGTCGGCTGGTCGGCCGGCAATACTGATACGGTGCGATCGCGAGTTTCCTCATCCGCACCACGTACAAATAATAGATATTCTCCACTCCCAGGCGGTGGACAGTCAGGGTAGCTTTGCGCCATCCCTGGATTAGCAAAACCACCACTAAGCAGAACGACCATAGCCCCACCTAGCCAACGATATCCCATGGCCATATCTCCTAACTGCCTAAACCACATCGCCGAACTGTAGGTCATTTACCATAGTCTGCCTATAGGATTGATACACAACCTACGCCGTTGCTAAAGAAGCCAACGGATCGCTCACCGACGTTAAGGGAGCCTCAAACTCACCAGTTGCAATATACTCAAGCCTCAATTTGAGCCAGGTAATGAATACTTTATCGGTTGAAACAACCGCTGCCGCAGGTTGGGGACAATTAGCCTTTACAGATTCCAGTCCAGGGGCTTCTAAAAAGGCAGGCTGCTTAATCAACCAAAAATCAATCTCTTTTTCCTGCTCTTGATAATAGCGTCGTCGCTCCTTAAGAACTTCCTCTAAGGGCTCCTCTTCTAGCAAAAAGTGCTGGCTTGCTAAAGCGTAATAATATGTCGTCATGAGTATTACAAAACCGTCAAATTGATTGAGCCCACGGGAAACCCGTCTTCAAATCTAATAGACAGGATTTTAGCAGGGAATGCGAACTCCATTACCGTCCATCATTAATCTTGCCCATCCCTTACCAACAGCAGTTACATCCACAACAACGACGACCTACTGTCTTTAGCAATTGTATGAATAAGACCGTCTTGATACCCACAGCATCCAACTATTTCAAGAACTAACAAACGAGCATTGCCCTAAAAATCTACTGGAACTTTAGTGACTGCATGGGGCAGCTCTTGCTCATCTGGGTCTAAGACATAACTATCATCATCTTGGAGACCATAGTCATCATCATCGCCTTCATCCTGCAAAGTAACATTTGCCCCGTTGATCAAAACCCCCAGCAAGCGAATGTCTTCATTCAGATCTAACTCTTCAAGTGCCGTATTTAAAACAGCCCTTTCCGTCACACCGGGGCGTGCCACCAAAATCATGCCATCGCTTTGTTCTTCAAGCAGCAGAGCATCATCCACACGACTCAGGGAAGGCGTATCTAAGATCACCATATCAAAGCGTTCACGGGCATCATCCAAGAAGCGACGCATTTCACTCGATTCTAGAATTGCCGCTGCCTGACGCTGCGGTCCAGGACTAGGCGATACATACAGATTTTCAATAAATGGGACCATCCGCACATTGTCGCCAATACCGCCGCCATAGTAACGAAGGGGTTCAATCTGGACGCGATCATCATTCACCAGACCAAGATACTGAGCCTTAGACCCGGAACGTAAATCAGCCTCTACCAACAGCGTTCGACGTCCTGCTTGAGCAGCTGCAATCGCCAAATTATAGGCCGTAATACTTTTGCCTTCGTTGCTAATGGTACTAGTCACCAACACGACCCGAGGACCAATCACTCTGTCCTCAAAACCTGTGAGTCTCAGCTTGCTTAAACAGCGCTCATAACTCCCGTGATAATGGGAATCAGCCTGGACCAAGATAGGAGCTGCCTTAGCAGGACGTGTACGAATAACCGGCACAGCACCCAGAATCGGCATATCCTGATCGCGCAGAATTTTCTCCAAATCCTCAGGAGTACGAATGGTGCCATCTAGCATATCGAGCAAGAAGATCACACCACCGCCAGCCACTAGACCCAGTAGTCCACCTGCTAAAAGAATAGTCGCCGGATTTGGCTTTTCGGGCTCATTGATCACTGCCGTGGGTGGACTAGCAACGGTCAAGCTGCTGACAGTCTCCGCCTCTGCCGCCTCCGCATCCACAATGCGCGCTTGAATCTGATCAAAAAGAGCCTTCTTAAGACCTACCTGATAAGCCAAGCGCTCTCGCTCTAGCTGCTTGTTTGGCAAACTAGCATATCTTTGACGCAGGCCCTGCTCGGCCCGCGCTAATACCTGAGTCTGACGAATTAAGGCATCCATCTCTGTTTGCAACGTTACCAGCTGATTCGCCAAAGCAGCCCTAGCTGGGTCTAAATTGCCATTCACATTGCCAACAGGCGTCAGAGCTGTTGTTGCACCATCACCTTGCAAAACCTCTTGTTCGCGAGCAGCTAATTGATTACTCAACGTATTTAGATTTCGTAGAGCATCTACCACCACCGGATGACCGGACCGGTAGTCTGACTGCTGGAGAACATCCAGTTCATTCTCAGCCTGATAAATCTGAGCACGCAAATTAGCAATTAGCGGGTCCGCACTCAGGGCTGAAGACACGTAAGCCTGATCAGGCGTCATCCCCAAACGCTGTGTCAGACTCTGCATCTGGGCATCAAGCCCTTCTAATGTAATTTGGTTTTGCAGTATTTGCTGCTGGCTACCTGAAATTTGCCCCAATAGGCTGCCGTCTTCAGCCGCTTGAATAGCAGGTCCCTCTTGACGGTCATACTGCTCTAACTCATTTTCTGCCTGTCTGAGAGCAGACTCAATGGGAGGCAAACGCTCATTGAGCGCATCAATAATTTCTTTTAGCCGTGCCTTGTTACGCACACGACTAAACGCCACCATGCCCTCAAACATAGTGTTTAAGACCGCAAGCGCTATGTCCTCATCCTCATGAATAAAACGGACAATTGCCCTGTCACCAGGCTCATTTTTTTTACCACCGCCCACGTTAACCGTGGTGTTACTACGGATTTCATTTGGAGCAATTTCAATACCCCTATTACCCAGTTCTTGAGCTACACCTTTGAGTAAAACGTCGGACAGCAGCTGCTCTTCACTAATAATTCCCCGCCCAATCTGGTCAATGGTATCCGCTGTATTGGTAAGGACGACCAATGGGGTGTTATCTTCCAGCAGCCCCTCAGCATAGTATTCAACGGGCGGTGGTGGCTGCAACGCAACAACACCAGACGCTCCCACAATCGACAACAAGCACGTTAGCCCAGCCCACTTATATCTTTGAACAGCTAATAGATATCGCTTGATAGTAGGAGATACCATGGCTAAATGTTGAATGAAGAGAACTAGAGCAAGGAGCGTACTTAATTACTTTCTCAGACAAAGACCAGTGACACAGAGCAGGTCTCACTTAATCCGTTCATTAAGGAAATCATAGCTCAATCACTCACGATCTACCCTTAATCAGGCACACCGTGAATACAGACAACGATAACTAATTGAAGAGATCATCATCGAAAAATCGGTCGAAAAAGAGCACAAAGCTCAAAACATCTTGGAAAGGACGAGTAACGGTATCGATGGCAAAGGTAATTCTATTGATAAAGTTCCGGCCCACAACAATCACGTCATTGTCTCTTAGTGGAGGATTTTGGGTCGGATCGCCATGAATTGCGTCCTTAGCATTGAGCTTAGTCACTACGGTTTCACCTTGTTCTGGATCAAACCGAATTAAGGCAACCGACCTCAGATTAGCCTGATTGAGAGGCAGGCCAACACCGTTACCCCCTCTGGCTGCATTGCCAACTAGTGCATCCACAAACGTGCTGCCATTGGGCAACCGCTGCCCACCAACAACACCATTTGGATAATTAATCACCCGCACTAGAATTTCAGGTTGAGCCAAGGTGGAGCGGGAAACAAGATTGACATCGTAGTCATAGGCTTGGGCCGGATCAAGACGCGAGATGATAACGACATCACCATTTTCAAGTCGTTCTTCTGGCAGCGGTACACCGTCCCGTACAGGGGTATAAAGATCAACCGTTTTCTCAATGATGGTGTTATCGGCTAAGCGTCGCTGAATACGTATTTCTCGTAAATCAGCTGTACTACTAGCCCCACCAGCGGCAAACAGAGCCGCTGTCACCCTGGGAACAGCGAGCGGATAAAGACCAGGTCGTTCAATTTCACCGAGCATGATCACCTCAACCCCTCGTTGAGCCGTCAGCGTTAAGGTTACGTCAGGGACTTGATAACTACGTGGGTTGTCTGCGCGTAAAGCCTGATAATTCGGAAAAATATATCTGTTGATGACATCTTCAGAAACGCGATACGAACGGCCCTCAATTTGACCTATCAAACTGCGATTTAAAGAATATAGAGAACGTATTTCAGAGAGCACAACATACTGGTTATACACCGCTCGAATCCGATTCTCTGCCTGGTTTAAGGTCAACCCCTTTAAGGAAACAGCACCCTCAATGGGCATAATGACATTCCCTTGCTGATCGAGAGTGGCCTGGAAAGCCAAATCTGGAAAGCGTTGAACGCTCACAAAAATTCCATCTCCAGGCCCCAAACGATACTGATCGAAATCGCTGTCATTCAGATCCGGTGAGGATTGTGCAAGAATACGCGGGTCTAAATCTTCAAGGGTAGGACGTCGTTCCAGCAGCTCTAGCGTTGGTAACTCCGAACCCCGCTCTACTCCAAGATCGGCATCTGTTTCAGGAAAAACAACCTCCTCCGAGATTACCGGGGCCTCAACGGAGTCTATTTCCTCGGTAGAATCTTCGGGCGGAAGCGGGGCTAGAGGATCGAGCTGTGCTACGCCTTGCCCTTGCCAAAGGTACCAACAGAACGAACTCAATAGCAGCTGACTAGTCAACTGGCCTACTGTTCTCTTCCAGGAACTCTGGGATGCTTTGGTATTTTTTATAGGAACCATCGCAATTCAAAAAAATTAATAGGATTTATGTGAAATAGCGTGAGCTTGTATGAAAACTATATTTTTTTCAATGTAGCTACTTTAGCCGATCTTTTGCACCGCCATGTGCCTAGGAGCTGGTTGAGGTTACGAACAACGCCAGTTTTCATGACTCTGGCTCAAAGGCAGCCTTGGCCAGAGATGATTGAACCAACTGACTCAAACGCTTTAGGTCAGGGTAAACGGGCGATATATCCCCTAGAGGTGGCATTGGCAGTAATATCGCAACAGCAACCCAAGGCAGGCGTTCACCTCGTGTCCATTGATAGGTTTGATCTCGCCAGAACCAATGATGGGGAGCCGGATGCCCCCCTTGGGGCAATGCGTACCATTGCGCCACAGCAAAGGTCTGATTAGACGTCCAAGCACGGAACGTATCGATACTTAGGTCACCCTCACGCAAACGGCGCTGGTGCGAGGTCTGCCATTTCTGAGCTCCTTGTAGGTCGATCCATTCAACCTCAGGCTGGTCTTTCGACTGTCCCTGTGGTTTTAGGAAGATTATCATCTGCTCTGGGGCAGCCCCATTGGCATGGGTCAATTGCTGGACTGACCACTGATCGCCGCCAATGGATATTTTCTGCTGCAACTCTTCGGACCACCCATCTAGGACTAAGCCAGTGTCTTTCAGGGTGCGGATAGTTTTGATTTGGGCCACTCCAGGCGGTGACTGCCAAGGTAACTGACCGAAAAAGTATTGGGGTATTGCAACAGCCGTAATCATGACCGCCAGCAAAGCAACGATTAGCCACCTCAGCCAAGATCTAGATTTGGAGTCTGAAGAATTAAAGGACAAAGCCATTTTCTCAAAGCGATATGGTTAGGCGCTACGTCGGAATAGTGACTTCAAAAATCAATGGGAGACACGGTGGGCTGATTGCCATCTTTTTGCGCAACAGTGGCAGTGGCAAAACTGACAGGTACGTGACTTTGAATAGCGTTAACTATCAAGATCAAAGACCCTAACATCACCGCAGAATAGACATCGCCGCCCCAACTTTCATGCAGCCAATGGAAAGCCTCTGACATGCTATGGCCATGGAAGAAGGTCAAAATCGTATTGCGTAGAATATTGCCAATGACACTGACTAAGATGATGCCCACGAAAAATATGCCTGTGCGCAATCTTGAGTTGTATATGCCCGTCCAGTAGGTAATCACTAACCCCATATACAGGCTGGTAAACAGCATTTTTAACCCTGCACAATGGGGGGCAACTTCCACCAGTTGACCATTCATGCTCAAATAAAATTGATTGACCTCAACGTCATAGCCAAATCCATGCAAAATCGTACCTCCAACGGTGGCAATAAACAGCTGCAGGGGTAGTATATGAGGCTCAATGAGGTATGGCAGCTGAGTGGGGGTGGAAAAGATCAGCAACACCAGGGGAAAAAGCATCAGCCTGAGTCCTGCTGGTCCTTTTAGGCATAGCAACAGACCTGTCAGCAGAAGGGGGAGCGATAGATTAATCGCATCCATCACTCCACTGGTATAGAAAACAAATGCTACTAGCAAACAAGCAATACCAGACCAATGACAGCTATCACCCAATCGGTGCCAGACTTGTCGTTTGTCCCATACTAATTTGATGGCCAGGGGAATTCCTAAAATACCGTGGCTAAAATATTCGTGCTGAATACTAATACCCTTGTTAATCCAGCCATCCCAAACCCAGTGATACAGCAGGGGACCATAGAGAATAACGACACAGCTAATCACTGCCAGCTCAATGGACCATCGTGGAGATTTGGATTGGGGAACGCTAATCATGATGAATACATTGCTAGGTCAATACTGGACAGGCTTGAACCAACCCCATAACGGTCTTTACTACATACTCTAGTTGGTCATCCGTCATGCCGGGATACATCGGCAACGAGAGAATTTCTTGACTCAGCTGCTCGGCAATGGGGAAATCGCCAGGCTGATAGCCAAGGTGATGAAAAGCTGGTTGTAGGTGGCAGGGAACGGGATAGTGAATGCCAGACTGAATATCTGCGGCAGCGAGTTCTTGCTGCAAACGTGTGCGATCAATGGGACAGTCTCTGGTTAGACGAATGACGTAGAGATGGTACACGTGACCGCTGCCGCTGAGGTTAGTCATGGGTATTAGACCATGGGCAGCCAGGGGTTGCAGAGCATGATCATAGAGTTTGGCTAACCGGTTGCGATCGCAATTCCAAGCCGACAGACGCCCTAACTTAATCGCCAATATAGCGGCCTGCAATGTATCGAGACGGCTATTAGTCCCGCCGGGGTCGGTATGGTAATACTTACGAGTTGACCCATAATTACGCAGCGATCTAACCGTTTGGGCCACCAAATCTTGCTGAGTGAGCACCATGCCGCCATCACCCATGGCCCCCAGGTTTTTACTTGGGTAAAAGCTAAAAGCAGCCGCTAGCCCCACACTCCCTGCTTTGACGCCTTCCCGCTCAGCTCCGTGGGCCTGGGCAGCATCTTCAAATATTGTGACACCGTAAGTTTCTGAGAGAGCCCGTAGGGCAGCGGGCGAAACCATCTGCCCATAAAGATGCACAGGAATCACCGCCCGGGTTCGACGGGTAATGGCCCGTTCCGCAGCGGCGACATCCATCAACCCCGTTTCCAGGTCACAGTCAACAAAAATGGGAGTGGCTCCAGCCTGTAGCACTCCAATGAGGGTGGCAACAAAGGTATTAACTGGCAAAATCACCTGGTCTCCAGGGCCAATGCCACAGGCACGCAGCCCTAAAGTGAGCGCATCGGTACCAGAGCCCACTCCCACGCCAAGCGGTGCACCACAGACAGCAGCGAACGCTTGTTCAAACTGCACCACGGAATTGCCCAAGATATAGTCACCCCGGTCCGCCACAGCCGTCATCGCCGCCATCAACTCTGCACGTAGCGGTTCATGCTGCTTAGATAGGTCAACAAACGGAACAAATCTGGGATTAGCCATGGTGTCAAATATCTACTGAAACGTTGCTGCTTGGCCCACAACGGTGAATAACGGTTATGGAATTTGCAGAGTCGTCATCTACTAAAAGGTTCCCTGGGCAACGCCAATGATTCATGGGCGCTCCTGGAAAATGGCAGGCTAATCAGGTTGTGTAAAGTACTAGAGCTGTGCGCCTAAGGTCTTCGCTCACATATTTCTATGCTTGCTTATTAGTGTCTCTTGAAGATTTAAAACTTGGATATCCCCAAACTGTAAAGTCTCTATGAAGCTTCTTGAAAAGCTTTGTCTCTGCTTGAGAATTGACGCGGCCCCTTTCTAACACTATGGTGAGCGGAACCCGCATCAGTACTGGAATAATACTGGGCAACCTTCTTATTTTCCCCACACTATGGACGCTAAAACAGCCCAGCATGTGATCGTAGCCCAAGCAGATTTGACTGCTACCGATTCATTTTTGGCACGTCTCATGCAGCAGCAACCACCCGTGCCTGGACAGGTAACCTCACTGTAGCTCGCCTGCAAGGTGATGAAAGACGCGCACAAAGCTGTGGAGCATCTTGACCGCACCTTGGTCTATGCGCTGCATCAACTGGCCTATGAAAGCCGCCAGGCCTATGAGCGGGGAAAACGGGAAAATATAGAGTGGCCGCCGCTACTAGATGCTGATATTGAACGAATTGCGATCGCAACCGCCCAAATCTTTAAAGGGGAGATTTAGTGGCTACCCCCTGATAAAAATAGCCAATGAGCTTAGGCAGACTCGTGGCATAAAACTCCCGCAACTCAACTTGCGGAAAAACATCTTTGATCAGGTTAGCCATGGGGCGATCCAGATGACAGCCATCAGCAATCCGTCGCTGTACAGGCGTTACCCGACGCTGCCACGAACCGACGCTACGATCTGGACTTAACCCGTGTTCAATAAAGAAAAATTGGCCGCCTGGCTTTAGCACCCGATAGACTTCCGCCAGCGCCTGCTCGATATGGGGAATACTACACAGGGTCCAGGTGCAAACCACCGCATCAAAACGTTCAGCCGGCATCGGTAAGGATTCTGCATTAGCCGTTTGCAAATTAACGTTGACCATTGAAGCTTGAATACGCGGTGTTGCGATCGCAGCCATCCCCTCATTTGGATCAATTGCCGTCAGGGCCGTGACACCATCCCCGTAGTACGGCATATTTAACCCTGTCCCAAACCCAATTTCTAGTACTTCTCCACGAACAGACGCCAGCAAGGCCTGACGATAACGGCTTAACTCTTGCCCTGACATCGAAAGCTCTAACAAGCGCGGAAAAATCAACCGTGAATACATTCCCATGTACCAATCCCCAACCTCACTGATTACATCCATCTAAAACATCAGTAGCCCTTATCAAGGCTAAATAGTAGTATCTTGTTGACTCCACCGAAGGGACGAGATCTGCTTAGCATGGCAGATTTGACCAGTACAGAGTTACACGGACTTCTGGAGCTAGCTGCACAACTAAAAGCTGGAACATATCAGCCAAAATGCCCCAATAAAGTGCTGGGTTTAGTCTTTTCCAAAGCGTCAACTCGCACCCGCGTCAGTTTTTCAGTTGCCATGTACCAACTGGGTGGGCAAGTCCTAGCTCTCACCGCCGGTGTCACCCAAGTAGGGCGAGGAGAACCTACGGCAGACACAGCTCGGGTCCTAGATCGCTACGTGGATGTGGTCGCTATCCGCACCTTTGAGCAGGCCGAAATCGAAGAATTTGCTCGCTATGCATCGATTCCAGTCATCAATGCCCTCACCGATTTAGAGCATCCCTGTCAAATCTTGGCAGATTTACTGACCCTCAAAGAAGCCTTTGGTACCTTAGAAAATTTGACCATGTCCTACCTAGGAGATGGCATCAATGTTGCACATTCCCTAATGTTGGGCTGTGCCCTAGCAGGAGTCAATATTAGAGTCGGGACCCCTGATGGATTTGCGCCCAATCCAACCGTCGTCAATCAAGCAATCGAATTAGCGCAGGGACGCAGCACTGTGGTAGTCACCACGGACCCCAAAGCCGCCGTTCAAGGTAGCCACGCTCTCTACACGGATGTTTGGGCCAGCATGGGTGATGAATCCGAAGCGGCATCCAGAATCCCTAAATTTCAGCCATACCAAATTAACCAGGCGATGCTGGACTTAGCAGACGAGCACGCCATCATTCTCCACTGTCTACCAGCCCATCGCGGCGAAGAAATTACCCACGATGCCAAGGAAGGCCCCCAGTCCCGTCTATGGGACCAGGCTGAAAACCGTCTCCATGCTCAAAAAGCACTGCTAGCCTCTATTCTGAGCGCAGTTTAGAGCAAGACCACATCGCTAAGCAGCCCAAAATTGTCACCCCTAAAGCTCCAGATAAAGGATTGCCATGAATGCCGGTCACCCACTCGGGCACACGCCCTGAAGGCACCACCAAATCTGCCACATCGACAATGTAATAGCCCCATACCAACCCTGCATGCAAGCCCAAGGGTAGCCCCAAACTACTAAACGGACGTTCTAGCCGACTGACATAACGCCCAGACGCCAAAATAATCCCGAGCAAGAACAGACCTAAAAACTGCGGCGATGTCTGTAATACCTCTGACAGCGGCTTTATAAAATGGGCTGATGCAAAAACAAGGCTGCTCCAAAAAATAGCACTGCGACGGGACAAACTCGTCCGCAATTCCGTCAAAAGCCAGCCGCGGAATAATAGCTCTTCAGCTAGGCCAATACCAATACCAACCGCCAACCCATCTAGGGCAATCCCCAGCAGCGGCCTAGGATGTAAGCTAGCCCACCCCAAAAGCACTTCTGCTCCAAACAGAACAGATACTAGGCCAATGCCACAAAACAGCGCAACGATGACATCGCCCCAAAAGCGACGGACAAAGCATAGACCATAGGATAAAAGCGGGCGCTGCCAACCATGGCCCCTACGCCCCCAAAACCATGCATGACCAATAAAGCAAACATACAGCGCTATCAGCGACAGGGTACTAGCAAGCTGGGGCTGCCCTAACAAATACCCCAGACCATAGGTTGCCAGAGCAAAGGGAGACCACAGCACCAATAGCACAACAAAGAATATAAAGACGCGCCAGAGGACTCGCCCCTTAGCAGCGCGTTGATAAACCTTGAACCACCACATTATGGGTAAGCAAACCCAAGCTCTTTGAGGGAGGCCCCCCAAAGACACGCTTGCTGTGTGCTATTCATCAGGCTCAATGGTGCTAGAAAGGCCTTTGGAGCACAGCATTTCACTATAGAACTCAGCATGCTCTAATTCGCATACGATCACCAAGCCCACTCCAGCGTTGTGGGCCTGCATCATAATATCGACGGCCTGCGGTACAGACAGACTGGGTACGGTCTTAACCAGAGACTCCACGACATATTCCATTGAGTTGAAGTCATCGTTATGCAGTAGCACCCGATAGCGGGGAGCATGCTGCCGCTTACTGGACTTAACTGTTTTTTCGATTGTTCCGGTAGACACCATGACCTTAATTACTCATTGAATCTAGAAATGTTTGCTCTAGACAGACGTCTCAATGGACCATGGGACGTCAGCCACACACACCGTTTTTAATTTTAACCAGAACTTATCTAAAAAAGAGAGCTCAGGCCCTTAAACGAATATCGGGCAAGGGCTTGGACATCATAGCCAATTAGGGCAAGCAGACAGATTCATAAATAAGTAACCTAAAGTAAACGTTTCGAAACAAGCTTAGTGGTAATTTATTAGCTAATTTAACAAAAATTGAACTTTTACTACTCAAACCGTAACAAAAGCAGCCATATTGCCGCTTTTCCCTTGTGGAGTCATGGTTTGAGACCGTAAGCCCACCCATGATTACGCGTGTATCTTCAATTCAATTAATTTGAGTGGAAATTTAATCTTTCAAAATGGCTACCATAAACCCTGGGCAAATTGTTTATCTCGAATGTTTAGATCAGCGTCTTTACGTTGAAGCGATCCAACCAGCTGGAGCAGTACGCCTTTGGTGTCGGCCCCTGATGTTGGTGTGTCATCTACCCTACGGCTCGAAACAGCAGCAAATGATGATTGCAGCAGCAGCAACCGATCCTGAGGCTTGTGACCTGGATCTATACGATCTTAAAACCGCTCCCGACCTGGTCTGGCCAATTGATAGTTTCAAAATGGCCTTTGATACAGACTTTTTTGCTTTGCTATTTCACCTACGTATTGCAGACGATAGTGGACCAGAAGACATCGCAAAGCAGCACTTTCAACATTTTCTACATACTTGTTGGAATAAGAACAACTCCGAGGATGATGAACCTCAAGCATCCACAAAGTTAGTTTCAATCCGATAAAAGTTAAAAATAATTGATCAGACTAGTGTCAGATCGGGCCATATTGGCAATTCTTTTACTAGCTAAATTAGCGAATAGAGGGAACTAGCTTTATACGACCCTCCTCCATTTCGCTCATGAGGGGCTCAAGGGCCTCATACTCAACTTCTGAAATGTAGCCTAAGCGCGACAGTTCGGAATTGATCTGTTCTTCAATATCGGGAGTTAGCTGTTTTATATAAAGAGCTTTCTCAACCAAATGGCGAATAGCAAATGAGTGCATGGTGTCTTCTCCTAGCAGGCTTTCGAGTCAGTGTTTACATCCCGGGGACCATTTCGTGATCTGGAATATGGTCTTTACCCATTGGTGTTATCTCAAGTGAAACTTCTGGAGTTGGCAACCTCAGTGATCCGTATCACTAAACAACACCGCCAAACCAAATCCCCACAAAGGGTGTAGCGATAGTTACCATTTAAGAGAAAGACTTTCTGGAAACTTCAAACAATCGGTCCGGACATCAAGATTCTACAAATAGACATCAGGCACGTGGGCAAGCTGGGATTCATCAGTTAGCTTCGAGAACATATGAAAAGCTCGTAGTCCGACACCTATTTTCAATCTAATCAAAACTGATAGGAGACAGAATATGAATAGCGTTGAAACATCAGTGAAGGTTGTGCGACCTGTAGGCGCTTTAACCGCTGCAACGGCTGATGCATTTAAAGCAGAAATGTTAACAGCCATCAAATCTGACCATGCCAGTGAGGTAACCATCGACATGGCAGCTGTAGATAGCGTGGATAACTCTGGACTTGTTGCCATACTGGCTGGCTGCGACACCGCGAAGCGTCATCGTAAGCGGTTAAGTCTGCAGGATGTTGCTCCCCCTGTACGTATTGTGTTTGAACTGGCTCAACTAGATCGCGCCGTCTCTATGGTTGATCGGCAAGAGTTGCAGGCTGCCTAGTTATTGGTACCTACAGACACTAGGGTTCCCTAAATATTCAGCAAACTTCTGCATGAATGCAGTTCTAAAAAATTAATGACACACTAATACCTGAGCGGGGTCCACGATTATTGTGGACCCCGCTCAGGTTTAAAGGCTGAGACTACTAACTGCTGGCCTAGATCAAGAGCAAAGCCCGGACTCTGAGAATCAGCTATAGTTTATGTCTGAGTTGCTTTTTCATTGCCGTGGCTATCGCTGTAGACCAACTGATTACCCCAGATATTGCTCGTCCTGCTCGCTATTTGGGTAATGAGCTAGGAGCGGTCCATAAGCCGTGGGAATCGGCAGCGATTCGTTGGGTGCTGACCTACCCAGAAGTTTACGAGGTGGGGGCGTCTAATCTGGGTCACATTATTCTTTACAGCATTCTAAATCAGCAGCCTAGACAGCTTTGCGATCGCGCCTATCTGCCTGGACCAGACTTGGCCAAAAAACTGACAGAAAGCGACACCCCATTGTTTGCCGTTGAGTCACGTCGCCACCTAATCGATTTTGATATTTTAGGCTTTAGCCTCAGCTATGAGCTAGGGGCCACCAATATCCTAGAAATGCTAACTCTGGCGGGCATTCCCCTCACCTCGCAAGAACGCAACAGCACAGATCCGTGGGACGAATCTAGCTGGCCCATGATTTTTGCCGGGGGTCAAACCGCCACATCCAACCCCGAACCCTACGCCGACTTTTTTGACTTTATTGCCCTGGGAGACGGCGAAGAACTTCTACCAGAGATTGGGTTAGTGCTCGAGGAAGGAAAAACCGCAGGCATGACCCGCCAAGAGATTCTCCTTGACCTGGCCCAGGTCCCTGGCGTTTATGTACCACAGTTTTATGACATGGCCGACGATGGGTCGGTCCACCCCAATCGAGACGATGTCCCCCAGCGAATTCTGCGTCGGGTAGCCACCCCAATCCCCGACTATTCCATCGGGCTTGTTCCCCATGTGCAAACCATTCACGACCGTCTAACCATAGAAATTCGTCGCGGCTGTACCCGAGGCTGTCGGTTTTGCCAACCCGGTATGTTGACTCGCCCAGCCCGTGACGTAGACCCCGAGCAAGTTGTTGACACCATTGAGCGCGGTATGCGCGCAACGGGTTACAACGAATTTTCTCTGCTGTCTCTGAGCTGCTCTGAAGACCTAGCACATCCTGAAGTTGGGCATGAGGACACAAATCGGCGGAAATCCGACAATGAGTCC
>CALBPH010000630.1 GCA_937899365.1 uncultured Leptolyngbya sp. | reverse complement strand
CTCAAGACTAAATGACGAGGCACCGAAATGAGAACTTGTGAAGAAAATGCCTAGGGCAGTGATCACAGTTCTGTCGATTCTGCCACAGACCATTCCCTTAAACTCGTGCTGAGTCACTTCAAGGTATATTTTAATCTTCAGCATGTTTACTCTGTTCTGAATTGTTTAGTCTGATTCGAACTATACGCCTTCTTTTGATAGAACATTTATCTCTCTTGTAGGGTTGATTTCTACATATTGATACTTATTTGTTGGAAGAAATTGCATCCTCTCTAATGGGTTTTGGGTTTTGGGTCATGGTCTCGAAGTTAGTATGATGCTATGGTATATTGATATTTATATCTGATGTTTTGTAGTGTTCCCGCTCGGAAGCTGGCTATATTTTCCTTTAATGATTATGATGCCACCTGTACCTCCTAATTAATCATAAGGGTTTGGGTTTCAACCAGTTAATACAACAATTGTCTTTTACAATTAACTAATTAAGCATCAACAATTCACCAGTTCAGTCCAAATGCACTCTAGTAACTCTCGAGAGGTCTATACTAGTCAACTCTAGTATAGAAAGAAAGAAATACTTAAAGAAATCAAAGGCTTGCCTGGCGAGAACTGGTAAAGATAATTTCAATATCTAACCCTTGAAGTAGAGTACTTCGTCAATAGCCCTATTGCCTCTGTTGCCTCAGTTTCCTCTGAAGCTTCATCTGATACCTCTAAAGCTTCTATACCGTTGATTCCTACTAGGTATTTTCATCTGTTATATAATGTTTGTGGGTTGTGTCTATCTAACCATGCCACTCTCTTTAGAAAGCTATCTTCAACAGCCCATAGATTTCACATCAACCAGTGGTAAAGATTTGAAAAGAAGCCATACAAAATGTTAATTTGCAGGGGTCTAGACTTACAGGCGTAGTCATTAGGGCTAACGTCGATAGTCTCGTTATTCCGCCTGCTAGGTTTCATTTTTTCTATGACTGCTCTTATTGCTCGCTCTGTTGCCAGCGCTCAATGTCAGACTACCCATCCTAAGAAGGTTGTGATGGTGGGTGATAGTTTGATTTATGGCTATGGAGATACCGAAGGTGGCGGTTGGGTTGAGCGTTTGCGTCGTCAATGGATGGACCCAGCAGAGCCCGGACCCATTATTTATAACTTGGGTGTGCGTGGGGATGGCGTTCAGCAAGTTTCCGCCAGGCTAGAGCAGGAATTTTCACTACGGGGCGAATTGCGCCGTCGAGTGCCCGATATTTTGGTGCTGTCTGTCGGATTAAACGACTGTGCTCGTTTAGGGCGCTCTACCGGGCGGCCCATGACTGACGAAGCCACTTTTATTAGAGAGTTGGATGGTTTATTGGATCGGGCGACGCAGCTATGCCCCACATTTTTTGTGGGGATGGTGCCTGTCAATGAATCACTAATGCCCTATGCAGATGTCCTGCACTTTTCCAATGCCGACCAGGTCCGCTACAGCCAAATTATTCGGCACGCCTGTGCAGAACGAAGCATTGACTATTTAGACCTATACCAGCGATGGCTCTCCCAGGGCGCAGCTTGGTGCCACGAGCGCTTATGTGGCGATGGCTTGCATCCGAACGTGTTGGGTTATCGGACCCTGATGGCAGATGTGTCATCATGGGAGCCGTTAATGCGGGCATTGAGCTGAAGCCGTCTGTTTGCTTAGACGCTTTCCATCAGGATTGCTGCCGTTAGTTTCGATCCGTTGATGGTTTATTGAACCGGTTGCGCAGCTAGTAATACCCAGACACAGGCTAAGGCAGTTGCCATCGATACGGTGATTAGCATTGTTTTAAAGTCCCCTAGTCGATTATCTGCTATCTTGCTCAGTCCAATCGTCGCCAACGCGAATGGTGATATCTGAATCTACATCGCCCGTCGAGTCAGCGACCACCTTGCCAGTACCCAAGACGGCTTCTAGAAAACCAGCGCCATTTAGATCACCTCGCTGGGCAATCACCGCTGTCTGATGATGGAAGGCAGGCCAATCCTGAATTAGATACACATTGCGAAAGCCTTCATTGCGCAGGTGGGTAACCACGGCCTGACCCATGTCGGGGTCTCTAGAGGCATTTTGTACCGCTATGCGTAGACGGCTAATGGAGCGTCGGGGGCTGTTGTTGGCTAAGACGGCTGCCGGTTCAATATCAAAGAACTGCTCCATGACGTCGTTAGTTTCATTGGTATCCGCAATCCAGTAGCTGGCCCTATATTCTTGGGGACTGCTAAACCGACCGGGTAGCATAACCATGCTCAGGGCTTCTCTATCCAGCTGGAGACCAAAGCCGGCCAGGGCCAGGATTTCTTCAGTCGAAAGATTGGTATCGATATGGGTTTGCAAGATGCGGACGATCTGGGGCAGCTGAGTAATCACCGTTGGATTTAGCAGGCGATCACGCAGGGCCTTCAGTAAAACTTGCTGTCTCTGTACGCGGCCAATATCGCCCAGGTCATCCTGCCGGAATCGGGCAAACTGCTCTGCTTCTTCTCCACTCAGGGTCTGCCAACCGGGTTCTAAATCAATCACTAAGCCTTGGGTTTTGTCCTCATATTGCATGGCCTTGGGCACAAAGACCTCGACGCCACCAATCAAATCGACAATTTCGCGAAAAGCCGCCGTGCTCACCCGCACGTAGCGGTCGATTTCAACCTCGTTAAAGTTGTAGCTGACGGTTTGGGCCGCTAGCTCTGCTCCACCCTCTACATTGGCCTGGTTGATTTTGTCGATACCATAGCCTGGAATTTCCACGCGGGTGTCCCGTGGAATAGACATGATATTGATTGCTTCACTTTCTGGATCAACCCGTGCCAGCAGCATCGTGTCTGTACGACCGACTAAATCAGTCCGAGCTGCGCCTTCTATATCCATGGCTTCATCAAGACCCATGAGCAAAATCGTCACAGGGCGCGATACCTGGTAGCGAAAGCCAGACTGCCATAGGTCGCTGAGGGGTGGGGTAGCGGTGGCCTCTCCTAGACTTTTGGGCAAGGGCACCGTCAAGATAAAGGCCGCTCCTGCCGCGGCGGAAACCACCGCTGTGGTGCCAAAAATGCCAGTCCAGGCAAAAATTCTAACGACGTTGCCTAAGAAAGAACGACGCTTAGGCGTAGCGGGTTGAGCCGTGGAACCTGGTTGGGAGGATGGCGAAGGAAGCATAGGGTCTTTATTAAGAATGCTCAGCCTAAGGTCAGACTGTTGAGCAAAGAATTTATGGACTGCCTCAAATTAATTTACGCTTTTCCCAATAGGCGTTCAGCATGGGATTTGACATTTATTGAGGGCTTACTAAGCAGTGGGGCTAATAAGAATGTTCTTATGGTTACGCCTACGGTTATTTGCCACAACCACCTTTTGAGGGATTTGATGCGTTCTACACATAGGTGAGAAGTTAACTAATATTAAGCTGTTTCTGTGCTGGGTGTTTTGCTGAATCGCTAATATTGTTCAGAAATCTATAAGGTCAAAGCATTTTAACTCTGTAATTTAACTTTATTAAGTAAACAATGACACAACCTACCAATCAAACTCCCAGATTAGTGCCGATTATTTTAGCTGGCGGTAAGGGGGAGCGCTTTTGGCCTGTCAGTCGTCTGAAAAACCCCAAGCAGTTTCTCTGTTTAGATGGCAGTGGTCGCAGTTTGATGCAGTCAACGGCCGATCGTTTGTTGCCCTTGGCCGGTGGCTGGGATGCGATTTGGGTGATTACGGCATCTCATTTGGCTGAAGGTGTGAAGCAGCAGCTACCCGAGCTGCCTGTTGAGAATATTTTGGTAGAACCCCAGGGGCGTGATACGGCACCAGCTGTGGCTTGGGCAACGTTAGAGGTGGCTAAGCGTCATGGTGATGATGCGATCGCATGTTTCTTCCCGGCCGATCACTACATCACCGATGAACCCAAGTTTCGCGCCACGATCAGTGCGGCAGCTGACCTCGCCCAGAGTCAAGGTGCTATCGCCACCCTGGGTATTCAACCCACTTTCCCCTCCACTGGATATGGCTACATTGAGCAGGGTGACGATGCCGGGCAGTACGGTGATTTAGCTGCCTATCGCGTTAGCCGCTTTACCGAAAAACCCGAGCGCAGCGTGGCTGAGGAATTTCTGGCTAGCGGTCGCTACAGCTGGAATAGCGGCATGTTTATTTTCCCTGCTGGGATCATGATTGACGAACTCAAGACCTATGCTCCAGAGCTGATGGGGCCACTGCTGGCCAAAGGGGTTGATGCCTATGCTGAACTGGAAAAACTCAGCATTGACTATGCGGTGATGGAAAAAACCCAAAAAGCCTATGTGATGCCCGCCAATTTTGGCTGGGATGACCTCGGCGATTGGAATGCCATTGAGCGACTGATGAAGGGTGACCAAGCCAATGTGGATATGTGTGAGCATCAGGCCCACGATACCAATGGCTGCATTGTCTATTCTTCTGATGAAGAGGAAGTCGTCGTCACCATCGGTCTAGAAGACGTGGTGGTGGTACGGGATGGCAATGCCACTCTGATTGTGAAAAAAGACCGTACCCAGGAAATCAAAAAAGCCGTTAAAGCCCTTGGTAAAGAAGATAAGTTCCTGCACTTACTGTAAGTCACTGTTGTTGTAGCGCTCTGCTGGCCGTGGTCTAAGTCTCTGAGCCATATTTCATCAAATATGACCTGACAACATAGCCTCCAGGACCGGCATAGTTGCTGTTTTGGGGGTTATGTTTCGTTTTTAAACGCTCAGACTAGGGCTTTCTGGTCAAAACGATAACCTTGGAGGTGTTATCAAGCAAAAATCTTGTTGAGACACACCATGACACAGACGTCTTTGAGCCCAGGAGTCATTTTACGTGATGCATTCGGTCGAGTGGGACCGGTATTTGTGCCGGTTGCACTGCTAGCTCTACCTGCTAATATCCTGCCGCTGCTGATTCCCTCAGCGCCTTTAAGGGGGATTTTCAGTATTTTATTTGCCATCTTAGTGGCTCCCATTTTAGGGGGAGCCACTATTGTGTTGGTCAACCGAGCTTTGGCGAATGAGGCTGTGGATTTGGGGGCTGCTTTGAGTATGGCATGGCAGCGGGCAGGTCAGCTGATTCTGACGTCGCTGCTGTTGATGGTGATTTTAATTCCAAGTCTTGCGCTTTTGCTAGTGCCAGGGAATTATTTGGCAGTCAGACTATTTGCCTCAAAGTATGAGGTTATGCTCGATCGTCAATCCCCTATGGATGCGCTGAAAGCTAGCTGGTCTTTGACTGAAGGGCGATGGTGGAGCGTATTTTGGCCAACGTTTGCGATTGCTTTATTGTTACTCATACCCGTTATTCTCTTGAGTGTTCTGTTTATGAATGCCGCCTTTGGTGACTGGGTAACTGGACTGATTGGTGTGGCGATTACCCCGTTGCTAGTGATGTCGTTTTTGATGGTCTATAAGGTGCTCAAAGGCCAGGGTGCTTCCGATACTGGAGATGCAAGTCCGATCAGTGCATAGAGGCAGATGAGTTTGATGTTTGTGGCGTTTATGGCTGTAGACATCGAACCGCTTCCAACATGCCTCGGGCCTTATTGAGCGTCTCCTGGTATTCGTTTTCAGGCACCGAATCGGCAACTAGTCCAGCACCTGCTTGTACGCTGATCCGGTGTCCACCGTCCTCTTGGCTTTCGACCACCATGGTGCGGATAGTAATGGCGCTATTAAGCTGACCTTCGAAGTCGTAATAGCCGTAGACGCCTGAATAGGGACCTCGACGGCAGGGTTCTAGATCATTGATGATTTGCATAGCGCGAATCTTGGGTGCGCCGCTGACGGTTCCAGCTGGAAAGCAGGCTTTGAGTAAATCCCAGGCGGTTTTACCGGGGGCGAGCTGACCGATCACATTACTGACGATGTGCATGACGTGGGAGTAGCGTTCGATAATCATCAGCTCATCTACACTGACGGTGCCGCTGGCGCATACCCGGCCCAGGTCGTTGCGCCCCAGGTCCACCAGCATGACGTGCTCGGCAATTTCTTTGGGATCTGCTAATAAATCTGCTGCATAGGCGTCGTCTTCGACTGTGGTTTTACCTCGGGGTCGGGTGCCAGCAATGGGGCGTAGCACTGCAGTGAGTGTGTTATCGGCTCCTTCATGGGTGGCTTTGACCATGACCTCGGGGCTAGAGCCAATAATCTGCCAGTCTTGGAAGTTGAAATAGGCCATATATGGCGATGGATTGACCAGTCGCAATGAGCGATAGAGATCAAACGGGTTGCCGCTGTAGTCGGTGGTGAGTCGTTGGGAGATGACTACCTGGAAGATATCGCCAGCTTTGATGTGGGCTTTAGCGGTTTCTACACTCTGGCAAAATTCGTCCTTGCTGCGGTTGCTGGTATAGCTGAGTTCGGCAGCCTGGTTACTACCGGGTGGGGTCCAGGCAAGCCGGCTGTCTTGACTGGCCAGGGGCAGATTGAGTTTGTTGACGAGCTTAGCGATGCGATCGCAACTCGCCCCATAAGCCTGCTCTAGATCTACCTCCGGATCGCGCAGGTCAGCGTAGCTAACGGCCCAAATTTTCCGTTTCACCTGGTCAAAAATTAGCAAGCTATCCACCTGCATCCAGAGACCGTCTGGCAAATCACCCGCCTGGGGTGGGTAGGTGGTGACGGTGGGCTCAATCCAGGTAATTAGCTCATACCCCCAAAAGCCAAAGAGCCCCCCGATGCCCGGGGGCAGTTCCGGTAAGTTTACGGGGTCATAGGGCGCCAGACAGTCCGACAGGATATCAAATGGATTGCCGGTAAACGTCTGTTCGGTACCATCTCGAAATCGTTGTTTGGTTGTTTGCCCTCGGGACTCTAAAACCCATAGTGGGTCACAGCCCAGCAGACTATAGCGACCAATATTTTCACCCCCTTCAACAGATTCTAGTAAGAAGCTGTAAGGCTGCCCTGCACACACTTTGCACCAAGCCGACACCGGGGTATCGAGGTCCGCAACCCATTCTTGGTACACCGGCACAAAGTTACCCTGCTGCGCGAGTCTGGTGAATGTGGACAGGTCTGGAAAAATCATGGAGGGTTGGGGCTGTGGGCATAGATCCAATCCAACTTAAACCCTTGAGTTTCTTTTAGAGAAACGGCGGCGCTAGATGTGGATGATGTTAGATAAGCCTGCCTCATGGTTTGAGCCCTTGGCAAGCCGTTCTAGTAGATATAAACAATAAAGAGAGGCAGCCCATGGACTGCCTCTCTTTAATCAGAGCAATAAGCGTCACGCTGAAAAAATCAGCTATCCCTAAACTTCACAGGGCTGCTTACCACTGAACTTAATAGTTGCAGGATTAGGATTCTCACCAATGCTGCGATCCTTCTTACCGTGATAGTCACGACCTTCGTTAACCTTCTCAGGAACGACGCCATCAGCAGGGTGTAGGTAGGTAGTTTCCCCGGTGGGCAGGACGCGGTAGATCTTATAGTCCGTAATTCTAGGCTTAAACTTAGTCTTTAGCTGGCGGCTGAGAGCTAAGCACTGCTCTTTGCGAGCAAGGTAAAGCATATTCTCGCCTTCATTCATGATAGCGACACCACCTGTGGGCATTTCAAAGGCTTGCTCCTTTGCACTGCTCCAAGTGATGACATACTTTTCTTCTCTTTCGGCAGCGGAGAGAAGCCCACCTGTGCTGCCACCAAAGATCGGAGTTTTACCAGTAATTTCTTCAGACATAGAAATATTATCTCTCAACCTTGTCATTCTTGAATCTATCACTGCCCATGACTTTGTTTACATTGTTTGTGAGGAAGCGTAATAGTTCTTCAGAGTTTTTGGGCTAATTTACCCGTTGCTGCCGTAGTTACAAATCAGGGCGGCCAAACCGGGCCGTTGCCCCCGATAATAAAGATATACTTAAGTCTTTTAAAACTCGCCGTGAAACTCCTACGAGCCCAGACGCTGCAAACTCTACTGGCAGATAGTGTGACTATCTTCTGGGGTGACTGGCTAGATTTACGGGTGAGAATTCCCCAGGTGGCTGCGTCTGGGCTGGTTTCTCCGCTGATTTATATTTTGGCATTTGGCTTAGGTCTGGGTAGCTCCCTTGATCAGGTGGCCCCCCCTCCCGTTGGGGATAGCTATTTGGAGTTTATTTTGCCGGGGATGGTAGCCCTATCATCCATGGTCATTAGCTTTGGGGGTACTACATTTTCTATTTGTGGGGAGCGACTCTTTACAAAAAACTTTGAGGAAATGTTGCTATTTCCAATTCATCCGCTGGCGATGCATTTGGGGAAAATGCTGGCGGGAATTGTACGCGGCGTGTTGACAGCCGGGTCAGTGATTTTGGTGGCGGTGCTGTTTACCCGCGATCTATGGAGCTTTATCAACCCGCTGTTTTTACTATTGCTGGTGCTGAACTGCTCTGTATTTGCGGGGCTGGGTGTGATTGTGGGGCTGAATGTTAAGTCCTTGGAAAGTGTCGGTCTGTTTAATAACTTTTTGATTGTGCCCATGTCGTTTTTGGGTGCAACCTTCTTTGACCCGTCGACGCTGCCAGCGGTGCTCAAGGGGATTGTTTATCTGCTGCCATTGACCTATACGACGGTTGGGCTACGGGCCGCGGCCTATCAACCACTGTCTCAGTTTCCTTGGTATTCGATTCCTGTGCTGTTGGTGGTTGCGATCGCACTGTCCATTACCGGCGCCTACCAATTTGCCCGTCAGCAGGACTAAGGGTGAGCTAGCAAAGTTGGCATGACAGCTGTGGAGGCTTTCTTTTCGCCCTTCAGGCCAATCAATCGGTATCTGATAAACCGTTAGCTGACCAACCGTTAGCTGGCAATGGCACTCGGCATATTGTTGGGAGCAATGATGGCAATATCTGGTCGTAGCTGTGATGGCTGTAGTGACTCTTCAGCGACTAGGTTGTGCTGCATGTCTGCAGCACCGTGATTCAGCTCCATGTGCTGGTCGCGTAGCTGCGAGAAAATGCGATAGGTGCTGAGGGTGGAGGCGGTCGGATCGCTATTGGCAACCTCCACTAGGTTATACAGCGTGCCGCTGGCATAGACCGTAAAGGTGACCCGAAACACTTCAAAAAAGTTGATTACCCAGCGACAGTCCTCTTCAGAATAGGCCTCATAGTATCGAATTAGGCTAGCAATGCGTAGCTCTAAATGGGCCTGAACATGGGGGCAAAACAAAGCAACTTTGAGCAATAAAATTACCAGCACCAAGGGGTTCCCTTGGGCCAGAAACATACTGATAAAATTGGAAGGACTTTCGCCTTCTTCGGTTGTTAGTCTATCTACCACGCGTTTACAGGTGCGCAAAACCAAGGCATCTGTAAGGGGCTCGTCATTGTGATGACGATAAAATGTCAAAACTGAATCAGGCAGTTGCTCCTTGAGGGCACGGGTGATAGGCCCCCTAGGGAGAGCGTAGGCCAGGTAGTGCAAGAGGGCTCGCTTAAAGTCCCAATAGTTCAGCTGATCGCATTGTTTGTGCAGCAAATTAGCCAGATTTTCATAGCCAAATCGTCCCGGCTGTAGCAGTAGGAGTTTGATCAAATTAATAGCCGCTTCTCCTAGTACCGTTGGGTTGTCCACCGTAGTACTGGGCGATTGCATCTGCGATTTTGCGGTGTACATCGCCAAGTCAAAGCGGAATTTAGACTTGAGCTGGGACGATAGATTGCGAGCTGCTTCTCGCTGTTCCTGGGGATTATTGAGATTGAGATACTGGGGTGCCAATAGATAGGAGGTATACCGACTGCTCCAGTGTTCGTGTTGCTCGTAGCGAGCGGCAAATAGTTTGAGATCCTGAAAATCCTGACTTTTAACAAAGTCACGCATCCAACTGCGCAGTCGTTTGAGAATCAAGGAAACCCCTGCTCGCATCAGAATCCGATCATCAAACATTTTGATCAAAGATTGGATCGCATCTGGGCGCCGTTGAATTCCCCAGTTGTTGATCAAAATGTAGCAAACGCGTTTGAGGGTGAAGAGAAACTGCTGTTCACTATTGGCAATGACAATGGAATATAGGGCAACGGGCAGGTCAGACTCGGTGGACGATTCCGAATAGTCCACAAATAGACGGCGAAAAGTGGCCAACACTACATCTACAGGCTCTGTTTGAACGCTGTAAAGAAAGAAGTCATATAAAACGTGTTGGGCGTTCTGGATATCTGTGCGCGCCATAGTTACCAGGAACTCAATCAGGAACTTACATACTGTCAGCTAGGTCTACTTAAAAGGATCAATGATTTTCGGATGTCATGGCACCCGTGGCTCTACTGAAGCGGTGCCTGACCTATTAAACTAGCTAACTGAGACATAAACGTAAGCCGCTGTAACGCTTATGTAGAAGGTCTAAGTAAAAACCGTAAAAGCTACGGATAGACCTGACGGCTGAGAAATTAGATTTTAATATCAAGGAATTAAAAACGGCAGATATTAAACAAAGAACTGCTGCCTACGTTCCGAGGGATTAGGCACAGGTAAAGTTTCTTCCTATATCCCCACTATTCTAAGGAAAACCCTTGTCTGCCGCCACTTAGGACACCCAGACTAAGGATTTTGACCCTAGAGGTATGGTTAAACCGCTGTAGGGGTGTGTAACTCTACCTTGAGTTGAAAGATACGCTGAATGACCTCGGCCACCGATCGATCAGGGGTGGAAGCACCTGAGGTAATGCCAACCACAATTTTGCCTTTAGGTAGCCAGTCCTCTGAGACGGTGGTGGTTTGGTGTAGTGGTTGGTGTTCGATCTGGTTGCCAGGGCCAAGGCGTTGGGGACTGTCAATGTGATACGACGGAATGCCTCGTTCTATGGCAATTTCTTGTAGGTGGGTGGTGTTAGATGAGTTAAATCCACCGATCACCACCATCAGATCCATATTCATGTCTACTAGCTCAAACATGGCATCTTGCCGTTCTTGGGTCGCATCACAGATGGTGTTGAAGCTAGAAAAATGATCATTGACGGTTTGGGGGCCATACTTTTTCAGCATGGTGCGTTCTAATAGCTTGCCGATCTGCTCTGTTTCTCCCTTGAGCATGGTGGTTTGATTCGCAATGCCCACGGCGTTTAGATCTCGATCCGGGTCAAACCCTTCGGAATAGGCATTGGCAAATTTAGCCAAAAATTCGTTGCGATCGCCACCGTTGAGAATGTACTTGGCGACGTACTTGGCTTCGTCTAGATTGAGCACTACCAAGTAGGTGTCGGCAAAGGACTTGGTGGCCACAGTTTCCTCGTGCTTGTACTTACCGTGGATAATCGAGGTAAATGCCTGTTTTTTATGCTTTTCGACGGTGGTCCAGACTTTTGATACCCAAGGACAGGTGGTATCGACAATGGTGCAGCCGTTGTCACTGAGGAGCTTCATTTCATCGACGCTGGCCCCAAAGGCAGGCAAAATCACTACGTCCCCTGGTTCAACGACCGAAAAGTCTTTGTTATCATCGTGCACCTGAATAAACTGCACGTTCATTTCCTGGAGTCGTTCGTTGACACCGGGGTTGTGAATAATTTCGTTGGTAATCCAAATGCGCTGATGGGGAAAATGCTGGCGAGCCTCATAGGCCATGGCGATGGCTCGTTCCACCCCCCAGCAAAAGCCAAAGTCCTTGGCGAGCTTGATGGTGACATCACCCTGGGTGTAGGAATATCCCTGATTGCGGATAGTTTGGACCAAATCGCTTTGGTACTCATCACCCATTTGAGCTGCAATTTGCTCTTTTTCGCCAAAGCCTTGATTGCGATAGTAGTTATCGGATTTGTTGAGGCTGCGGCGAAATGCTCTGGTATCCATTGGTTTTATGAAGAGGCAGAAGATATACCTAGTCTATCGAAACATCGAAACCTAGCCTATCGGAGGTAGGGGGGGCTAGGGCAACTCCAGCTGACTGTAAAGTGAGATCGCAGCCCGCCATACCAAATATCCCTCGCGATTCAGATGGAGGCCGTCGGTGGTCAAATCCGGTCGTAGTTTGCCTTCTCCAGTTGAGAAGATGGGGTACAGCTCTAAATAATAGGCACCATAATCCTGGGCAATGTCTTCCAAGGAGCGATTCATCTCTCGAATCCGTTCGTTGGGCAGCTCAAGCAGGAGTGAACGGCTTTCCCAGGTTGCTGTCTCCGCTCCGTGGGGCAGGATGGATTGGACCACAATCTGAGTGTTGGGATGACGGGTGGCCAGGTAGTCCATAATGTCGCGATAGTTTGCGAGCACCTGCTGATCGCTTTGCCCCCAAATCAAATCATTAATGCCGATCATCAAGAAAATTGTGTCTACATCGGCCACATCAAGCAGATGTAGCCTGTCCAGCAGGCTATAGGTTTTTTCACCCGAAATGCCCTGGTTCATCCAAACCCGTCGACCGGGCAGTAGCTCGGTTGGAAACCACAGACTCAGTGAGTCCCCCAGCAAAATGGTCAGATGGTCTGGGTTTTTGGCCGCCATGGTGGATATTTCATCCCCCAGCAAGGTGACCCATTGTTCATAGTTGAGCCGCTGTTTCGTCCCCAGTGTGGACAAGGGAGAGCTGTGCTCCACAAGGGTACTGGTGCTATGGGCCGCATTGGCCTGGGGGAGCACAGTCGGATCACCCCCATCGGACTTTTCTTGCCACACCACTAGAAGGGCAATAAACAGAACCCCATTCATCATCAGTGAAAGGGCTGCCCAAGGGGGAATTGTGAACGGAGATTTCAGCAACCGATTAGCCACAGTATCCGAGCCAGCGTACAAGGCGATGGACAGATTCTAATCGGATCTGCCAAGGATAGATAGTCTCTACCCGTAGATTTTAATCTGTAAGTTTAGAGATTGTTGTTAGAACCGTTGCACCCATGGCTAGGAACCCGCTGTTTGTTGCACCTCGTACAGCACAATTAGGTGTCCGTCAAAGTCGCAAACAGCCTGCTCAGTAAAAGTGAGTCGAGGGGGCGTGGAAAATGAGCTGGCGGTAATCGGTGAGAGGCCCAGCGCTCGTAGCTGAGGTAGGACTGATGCTAAGGTCGGCACCCGAATAACGGTGGCACCCCGATAGGGGCTAGGGGGCGCGGGTAGGGTAATCCCCTTGACCTCGGTTAGGGCCAAAGCGCGGGGCTCTTGCTCGGTACTGAGGGCGGCGAATCGTAGCTGTGCCTTTGCCGGTAGCTGAAATACCGGGTACAGATAAGACTCTGGATCGGCGTTGCCCACATAGTCCAGCCGAAATCCTAAACAGTCACGGTACAGGGTTAAGGATCGCTCCAAATCGGCCACTAGCAGACAGGGCCGCTTGAGGTGCAGGCTGCTGTCATCTGGGGCATTATTGTTCGTCTGCATCGCTGCTTTAGACATTGAACCTAAACAGCATGACGTCGCCTTCTTGGACGATATACTCCTTACCTTCACTGCGCAGCAGGCCTTTCTCCTTGGCAGCGTTCATGGAACCGTGGTCCACCAGGTCCTGGTAGGCGATGGTTTCTGCTCGGATAAAGCCGCGTTCAAAGTCCGTGTGGATGACGCCTGCCGCTTGGGGTGCAGACATGCCTGTAATGATGGTCCAAGCTCGGGTTTCTTTGGGCCCGGTGGTGAAATAGGTGCGCAGACCCAGCAGATCGTAGGTGGCTCGAATCAAGGACTTAAGTCCGCCTTCTTGCACACCTAGGGCTTCTAGAAAGTCGATGCGCTCATCGGCGGGTAGTTCTAGAAGTTCTGCCTCTACTTGGGCTGAAATGGTGACTACCTGGGCGTCTTCTTCGGCTGCAAGACCTTTTACTTGCTCAACCCAAGCATTGCCGTCCGCTAGCTCATCTTCTGAAACGTTGGCTGCATAGATGATGGGTTTGCGAGTTAAAAATCCTAGGGATTTAATCAGGAGTTCTTCCTCGTCCTCGAGTTCAACAATGCGGGCAGACTTGCCCTCAGCTAGGACGGGCTGAATTTTTTCTAGGACTTCGAGCTCTGCTTGGGCATCTTTATCGCGACGAGCCTGCTTTCTCACCCGCTCCATCCGACGCTCAATTTGGTCTAAATCTGCTAGGGCCAGCTCTAGATTAATGATTTCGGCATCCCGTAGCGGGTCAATAGAGCCGTCAACATGGATGATGTCGTCATTTTCAAAGCAGCGGACCACGTGGACAATGGCATCGACTTCGCGGATGTTGGCTAAAAACTGGTTGCCCAGTCCTTCTCCTTTGCTGGCCCCTTTGACGAGTCCGGCGATATCTACAAACTCAACGCGGGCCGGGACCACATCATCGGACTGGGAAATTTCGGCGAGCACCGCAAGCCGGGGGCCGGGAACGGCCACTACGCCAACGTTGGGTTCAATGGTGCAGAAGGGGAAGTTAGCGGCCTGGGCTTTAGCATTTTCGACCAGCGCATTAAATAGTGTGGATTTGCCTACGTTGGGGAGTCCAACGATTCCAGCTCTGAGCATGGCCTCTAGTTTTTATGAAGAAATTTCCATAGTCCAGCATAGGTCAAAGCGATAACCTTGCGTTCTTGGCAAACGGTAATTATAGTTTTGCGCACACAGGTGCTGTATTCGCCTCATCAAAAATCCAAGGTTTTATGGAAATGTGATTTATGCTTTGGCTAGTAGGGCGTTGTGCCTTGGGCCTAGGCTTCGCTGTTCTAAGAATGGGACGAACGCTATAGAATGCCAGCAATTGCTTTGAAGTCGGGGTAGACCCATGGATTGTACGTTTGAGCATCGAGGAAAACTGAATTTCTTGAGAACACCGGCTCTGTTGGGGCTGTCAGCGTTTTTACTGCTGGGGGCAACGGGTTGCGATCGCTTTGGTGATCGCACCAAAGATGTCATCAATGCCATTTCGATTCAAAACTTGTCTAACGGTCAGGTCCAGCTAAGAAATGAAGAGAGGGATGTGGAACTAACCCTACCCAATGGGTGGGTCGATGTGCAGAATTTGCGCCCTGACGCTGACCTGTATGCTGCGCGGGAAGATAGAACCATGTACGTGCTGGTTTTGGCAGACCCCAAGGGGGCAGACATTGGTGCCCTGGGTCTTTCTGACAATGCAACTCAGTATCTAAGCTTCTTAGATCGGGGATTGACCCAGGAGCAGACTGAAGTGCCCACATCAATGACCGCCTTAAATGGCATGAATGCCCTACAGTATGAAGTCCAAGGACGCATAGATAATCAGCCGGTGATGTACCTGCACACAACGGTTGAGGGTCAGACTAACTATTACCAGGTGGTGGCTTGGACCACGGTAGAAAACTACGGCGCGGCTAAGGATGAATTGCAGACTGTGATCCAGAGTTTTCGGGGAACCTAGCGTCTGTTTTTTTAGCGCTGCCGTGGGGAGACGGTCCGTTGTGTGGCGTAATAGTAGTGATGTGATGTTGTGGGTCAGGAGTTGGATGGGTAGTTTTGAGTTTGGAAAGTTGAAACTTCGTCGATTGCTAGGTCGCTGGCTGATGGTTGGGGCTGCGATCGCAACTCTCCTGCTCCCCACCTTGTGTTTTCCTGACGCCGCCTTAGCCAGCCTTAACGATGACCGATACGATGGCAATATTTTTGCCCTCTATGCCGGTAACGGAGCTATTGTGCCGCCCCGCGCCACCTTGGCCCAATCCCTCAAGAAAGAAAAACCAGCGCTGCTCTTTTTCTATGTGGATGACAGTAGCGATTGTAAGGAATATTCATTTGCCATCTCTCAGCTACAGGCTCCCTACGGTCGGGCTGTAAACTTTGTGCCCATCGCTGCTGATGCTGTGCCCTTAAAGGAAAAATCTGCTTTTGAGCCCGACCAGCCAGGCTACTACTTTAATAAAGACTCAGTCCCCCAAACGCTGATCATCGACGGTAGCGGCAAGGTCCGCTTTGATCGCATTGGGGCCGTAAGCTATGAAGACCTCGACGATGTATTTCGCGAGGTGTTTGATCTGCTACCCCGTGATCAGTCGGAGACGCTACGTCGCCGGGTGGTGAATGAGCTGAATGTGGAGCTGGTGCCAGCGGACTAGGGCCTTTAGGCGCATTGGGTTTTGGTCTTACTAAGGGGGCAGCGGTGTGAGCCATACGGAGTCTGCCCATCTGATTGTCTGTGCTTCCTTGCTAGAGAAAATCACTAACCAGGCGGCTCTCTGCCGCAGCTGTGAGGTGTTGGGTGTGGAGCAGCTAATGTTGCCCAGATCAGATGATTCGTGGGAGTTTCGTAAAATTGCGGCATCAGCCCACCAGTGGCAGCGGTTGGACTACTGCCCACCGGACCAGTTGAAAGCGTGGCTAGGCCAGCAGGTAGGCTTTCAAGTAGTGGCCCTGACGGTCCATAAATCGGCGCAGCCGCTCAGCGGCTATGCTTTTGCACCTAAAACCCTATTGCTGCTGGGGCGAGAACTGACGGGTATTCCAACCGATATCTTGGCCCTGTGCGACGTGGCGCTAACGATTCCCCAGTATGGTCGGGTGGAGTCCCTAAATGTGCAAACGGCGGGTGCGATCGCAATCTATGAATATAACCGCCAATGGCGATAACCCGATTTTTGATGCAGAGACGTTCCATGGAACGTCTCTGCATCAAAAATCGGACATGAATAAATTACTCTGCCGGAATATCCGCGGTCTCCGAGGCTTCTTCAACGACTTCCTCTAGACCTTCAATGGAACCATCTTCTATCTCCAGCCGTGGTTCCTGTTCTGTTTCCACCACGGGGCTATCTGGTTCTAACGGATTGGACCGCACCCGCCGAATGGGTAAATTGGCCATCAGCGCGGTCATGCGATTGTCTGATTCGAGGGAAAATTCAAGGCTGTCGAAGTCGAGCTCAACATAACGCGACACTACCTCCAAAATTTCTTGACGTAGCTTTTCTAAGTTTTGGGGTGAAATGTCGGAGCGGTCATGGGCTAAGACAAACTGTAACCGCTGCTTAGCCGTATCACGACTTACCGGTTCACGGGAGCCAAAGAGTCTCTCAAATAATTCACTAATCATGGTCATTTCCGATAAGGCGAGGAGCATTAAAAATAGTGGCGTTGCAGATCACCTTATGAATCAGCAACGATATAACGGTCGCCGCCTATCGACCGTCTCGGTAACCCTAATTAAATAACTGACGTAGTTTCTTAAAAAAGCTATCTTTTGGCACACTCAAATCCATCAGCGGCACCTTTTCCCCCTGCAAGCGACGCGCAATATTAGATACGGCGGTACCCGCTTTAGAAAGTTCCTTATCTAGGATTAAGGGTTCTCCATTATTGGTGGAGACTACCACCTGTTCATCATCGGGAATGACCCCTAGCAGTGGAACCGCTAAGATGTCCTGCACATCTTTGACTGACATCATCTGTTGCGCTTCTACCATGGCGGGCTTCAGACGATTAATAATCAGTCGCATGGCTTTAATATCATTGGCTTCTAATAGGCCAATAACGCGGTCAGCATCCCGGACGGCAGAAATTTCGGGAGTGGTGACAATAATGGCTTCGCGGGCCGCCACAATGGCGTTGCGAAAGCCCATTTCAATCCCTGCTGGGCTATCGATTAAGACAAAGTTATAGGCTTTGGTCAGGGCTCTGACCAGCTTTTTCATCTGTTCTGGTGTAATCGACTCCTTAGAGCGGTTTTGAGCCGCAGGTAACAGAGCCAAGTTGGGTTGGCGCTTGTCTTTTACCAGGGCCTGATCGAGTCGACACTCCCCTGCTAAAACATCTAGCGCTGTGTAGACAATGCGGTTTTCTAAACCCAGAAGCAGGTCTAAATTGCGTAATCCAAAGTCAGCATCAATGACGGCGACGCGTTTCCCTGCCTTGGCTAGGGCCATCCCCAGGTTAGCGGTGCAGGTGGTTTTCCCAACGCCTCCCTTGCCGGAGGTAACGACGATAATACGGTTCATAGCCATGGATTAAACGGGCGATTGAGGGTGTTGTTGGTAGGGCACAGGGCTCAAGTAGGGCAATAGTCTCACGTTATGGCAAATTTTTTGGGATTTCCCTGGGGAATTTCTAGGGAAGGCTTGCGAATAGGCCAGAACGGTGCCTTTGGGCAAACGGTGATTACGGGGCGTTGAGGTGGATTTGGGCAAACTCAGATGCGATCGCAATTCGAATGCTGCCTTGAGTCACATAGGCCACTTCCGGCTGATACTGTGTGGGGGGGTTCTCGGGTGCCCGAGCTACCTGATCAGCGATACGCAGCTGGGTGGGTTGCATATGTAGGGCCATAATGCGGCAGGCGGCATTGCCCTCGGAGCCAGCATGGGCCACCCCCCGCAGGCGACCCCAAACAAAAATATCCCCAGCCGCGATCAAGGCTCCACCCGGATTCACATCGCCTAAAACCACAATTGAACCAGGATGGCGAATTTCTGTGCCAGAGCGTACGGTCATTTGCACATAAAGGGGTGTTTCTAGCGCCTTCCCCTGGTCAGATGCACCGGTCAGATGCTCTAACTTAGTTTGCTGCTCTACCGAATATCCAGCCGTTGTGGCCGCCACAGCGGTCTGTCGGCGCTGGGTATAAATTCGCTTCATGCGCAGCTTAGCCGTTTGCAGCAGCTGATCGATTTCTTGGAGTTGACGACTATCCAGCAGACGATCCCGAGCAATTAAATGCACCGTTGTGTTGGGCTCTAAAAACCGATCGCCAGAATTTAGCCGCAATGTTAGCTGATGGCACAGGTCTTCCCACTCAACGGGGGTAAAACTTTTTTCAGCAGCCGGGGGCAGTATCAGTAACAGCCGACCCTGCTCACTCTTGAATGTCAGCTGCTGTTTAGAGACGTTAGAGACGTCCTGTTCCTGGTCTACCTCTATTTCGAGGGAGGCAACATCTGCAAGGGGCGACGTTTGTTGATCGCTATTGGCATCGGACTCAAATACGTATAGCTCTACATTCTTTGATGTTTTTAAGCGTGCCGATAGAGCCGCACGAGACTCTGCAGCAGCGTTGCCATCTGACTCAGCCTGGCTACCCTCACCAGAAACGGCCATTGAAGGCGGCTCTGAGCCTTTAATGGTGTGCTCATCGGAGCTGAAATCGCCACTGGCGGTCTTGGGAGCTGTCGTTTTATTACCTGTGCCGTTATCCATATATCTGAGCTTGCTAAGAGTGCTTTTGGATTGCCCTCAACTGCAGACAAAAACATTGACCTGTGCATCACCGAAGAGCATAAACCACTATAGGGCCGGACACACTTTCTAAGCAGGGTATGGTTTGAACTATTTTTAGATTTTTTGATACGTGAGCTGATAAAAACTACGGAAATAGCACTGTGTCAGGTCTATATTTAATCGTGATGTCTTGAAGACGTTAAGCCGTAACGTTTGAAAGATGTTTCCTTGAGTGACAAATCTTATAGACAACGCTGCATTTACAAAAAGAATTAAGCTTCTCAAAAGAACTGAAATTTGATGATTCATCCTACCCTTCGTTGATGGTGACGGCTGGTTCCTGTAATGCCAGACGTAGCAGTACATTGGCATAGATTTTTTGATTTTGATTGTATTGGCTTAAATTAGGGCAAATTATTGGTTTTATTGCTCAAAGATGAGGTCTTTACGCGTTGATGTGAGTATTTACGGACGTCAAGTATTGATTTTGATTTTCTTACGACGATAAGATTGCCATCGATTCTAATCAGCGCTGGTTGAGTCAGCGTTTCTTATACGAGGTTTTTAGACATGTTTAGGCCCCGCTCTACCGTTTCCCTGGCGGCGACAGTTGCGTTGTTGGCAGTTGTTGCGCCCTACTCGTCTCTTTTTAGTTTTACGGCCATTGCTGCCCCCGCTACTTTTGATGCCCCCATTACCGTGTCTAGCGATACGAAACTTTTGGTAAGCAGTGGTTCCGATGCCATGACTCTGATTAGTGAGGCGCTCAAAACAAGTTTTGAGGGTAAATTTGACGGGGCTGAGGTGAACGTCGATGCGATGGGTGCCGATCGAGCTATCCAATCGTTATTGGTTGGTGATGCTGACCTGGCTGCCATAAGTCGTCCTTTGACCACAGCTGAAACTGAGCAAGGTCTGGCCGCTGTGGATGTTCAGCGCATTAAAATTGCTGTCATTGTGGGTGCCGATAACCCGTTTACTGGTGGTTTAAGCAGTGAGCAGTTTGCCAAAATTTTTCGGGGTGAGATCACGAATTGGTCTGAAGTTGGTGGACCCAATACGCCTATTCGTTTAATAGATCGGCCTGATACCAGCGAGACCCGCCTAGCCTTGGCCGCTTACCCTGTGTTTAAGGCGGCTGAGTTTGCTACTGGCGAAACTGCATCTCAACTAGAGACCGATAGTGCAGCCGATATTGCTAAGGGTCTTGGCACCGATGGGATTGGCTATGTCCTGGTTGATCAAGTAAATGATCTGGCTGGCGTGCGTACATTGTCGATGCACAAGACATTGCCCAGCGATGCCCGCTATCCTTTCTCCCAGCCTTTTTCGTTGATTTATAGTGGCGAACCGTCTCCGGCTGTTGCGGCATTTTTGGGCTATGCGACGGGTGCACCGGGTCAATCTGCTCTGACGTCCGTGAATCCTTTGGCTGGTGTAGTCAGTGCGGCTGGTAATACGGTAAAAGGTGCTGCTGACGTTGCTGGTAATGCCCTTGAGGGCGTGACCGATGCCGCTGGTGGAGCTGTTCAGAGTGCCGCTGGCGTTGCTGGTAATGCTCTGGAGGGCGCGACTGATGCGGCTGGTGTGGCTGTTGAAGGTGCCGCTGACGTTGCTGGTGATGCGATTGAGGGCGCCGCTGATGTGGCTGGTAATGCTGCTAATCAGGCGACGGCAGCGGCAGAACAACCGGTTAGCGATCGCAACCCTAAATCACAAACTCGAATCAATCTTTGGTGGCTGATGGTTGTACCGGCCGCTTGCTTAGGTCTGGTGGCTTGGGGCTCTCGTCGTCGCAAAGATGCCAACATGGCATCTGTAACTACCGATGGCGCTCTATCTAGTGTCGGTAATGTTGGAACAGCCACAGCAGCCGGTGCTGTAGCGGCTGGCGGCACTGCTTGGGCTGCGGCTAAGCAGGGTGGCAATGTGGCTAAGGATGGCCTGGGCAATGTTGGTGCTACCGCTAAAGATGGTCTAGATCATCTCAAGGGAGGTCTTGATAATGTCGGCGATGCTGCCAAAGGTGGCTTAGGTGGCGGGAAAGCCGGTCTTGGTAATGTCAGTGATGCTGCCAAAGGCGGTTTTGGCAGCATTCAAGATGGTTTAGGCCATATGGGTGATGCTGCTAAAGGCGGCCTGGGCAAGGTTGGTGATGTCGCTCAAGGCAGTTTGGACAACGTGCAAGGTGCTGCTCAGCAAGGTGTGGATGGCATCAAAGGTGGCTTAGGAAGTGCTGGTAATGCCGTACAAGGTGGTATCAGTAGTCTTGGCGATGGTGTCAACGGTGGTTTTGACAGTGTAGGTAATACGCTTCAAGGGGGTGCAGGTGCTGCCACCGATAAGCTCAGTGGTATGACTGATGCTGCTAGTAATACTGTAAAAAATGTGGCTAACGATGCTAAAGAAGGGTCTCAACCCCTCTGGCAGCGTGTGCGCAGCGGTGTGAATCAGGTTGGCAATCAAGCTGGTAACCTCAAAGACAAGGCATCTGATGTTGCTGACGATCTAAAGGATATGGGTAAGTAGGTTAGGGAGTGGGTAGAGAGTCAATATGCCTTGGACCCCTACCCACGCTCGAATCCATACATTACTGAAATCAAAGATCCTGCTCCCGAAAGACACCGCTATTTTGATGGCTGTGTCTGGGGGGCAGGAGTCGTTGTGTATGGCTACGCTGCTTTTTGACCTCAGGGCGCAGTGGGGCTGGCAGTTGGCGATAGTCCATTGCGATCATGGCTGGCGGGAGGATTCTGCTGAGAATGCGGCCCATGTTTTAAAACTGGCAGAGGGTTGGGAGATTGCTTGCTTTATTGAAAAAGCTCAAGCATTAGAAAAAACTGAAGCAGCGGCCCGTACTTGGCGTTATCGAGTGTTTGCAAACCTAGCCCGGACCCATGGCTATCACTGGGTAGTTACGGGCCATACAGCGACTGATCGAGCTGAGACAGTGCTTTACAACCTATTGCGTGGTAGCGGAGCCGATGGAATTCAGGCGTTGAGCTGGCAGCGGCCTCTGGATCAAGACCATGCAGATATTTTGGTGACTCGCCCCCTTTTGCAACTGACCCGCCAGGAGACAGGACAATTTTGTCGTGATCTGAACCTGGCGGTCTGGCATGACAGTTCTAATGATGACTGGCAGTATCGTCGTAATCGCATTCGTCAGGAGCTGATGCCCTATTTGCGATCGCACTTTAACCCTAATGTAGAAACCATCCTGGCCCAGACGGCAGAAATTTTTACCGCTGAGGTCACCTACCTAGACACCCAGACCGAGCAACTCTATGCTGCTGTGGTCGCACCGTACGAAGGTGGTTGGTGCATCCATC
The DNA here is from genome assembly GCA_937899365.1 of uncultured Leptolyngbya sp. Classification (GTDB taxonomy): domain Bacteria; phylum Cyanobacteriota; class Cyanobacteriia; order Phormidesmidales; family Phormidesmidaceae; genus Leptothoe. The sequence goes on along the minus strand of CALBPH010000630.1, from coordinate 21,222 downwards.
GTCCACTCTTTAGGGCAGCTCCGTTAGCGTTGCAGCGGCGGGTGGCGCGGCGATTGTTACAGGTAGCGCTGTCCAAGCAGCTCAACTTTGAGCATATTGAGAAACTGGTAGCGTTGGCCGATGCACCCAATCGCACCCAGACCGATCCGTTTCCAGGTGGTTGGATGGCCCATGTGGACCATGACCAAATCCTATTGCACCCATAGATATGGCGGCAGTGGCTGCAAGGGTAGATCAATCCGTTTTAAGCTATTAAAGGAAACTTCTTTGCACACTATGCGCTGGTTATTTGCGATTGCCCTTGGACTCTGGCTAGGATTCACCTCTATCTCTTTGCCAGCCACAGCCGCCACTCAGACGACTGTGGGCGATTTGCGTAAACAGGCGTTTGAACTGACCAGCAAAGGTAAGTTTGACTTGGCTGAAGTTGTCTGGACTCAGCTTCTCGACGCATTACCTGATGAGCCCGCACTGTGGAGCAACCGGGGCAATGTGCGAGTCAGCCAAAATAAAATTGAAGCGGCCATCAGCGATTACGATCAAGCCATTGCCCTCGCTCCACTACAGCCTGACTCTTATCTCAATCGCGGTGCTGCCTATGAAGCCGTGGGCAAGTGGCAGGCAGCTATTGATGATTACAATCGAGTGCTGAAGCTATCCCCCGATGACCCTGCTGCCTATAACAATCGCGGTAATGCCAAAGGCGGTCAAGGAGATTGGAACGCTGCGCTCAAAGATTATGAGCAGTCAATTACCATTCAGCCAAGTTTTTCCCTGGGCTATGCCAACTATGGAATTGCGCTGTTTGAGGTCGGTGACCATGGTAAATCCCTCCAAGTGCTCAAAAGCCTGGCGCGCAAATACCCGAACTATGCGGATGTGCGCGCTGCCCTGACCGCAGTTCTATGGGAGACGGGCAATCGTGGAGAAGCCGAAAGCCAGTGGGCAGCTGCCCGTGGCCTCGATCGACGCTACACCGACCTTGACTGGGTACAGCATGTACGTCGCTGGCCTCCGTCTTTAGTGGCGGGTCTGGATCACTTTTTGAAACTTTAGCCGTGTGCACTCACCTAGAGAAGAGAACACAGCGCTAAAAGTTAATATTAGTTAATTATTTTTAACAATTTCTTTAATTATCAAGTATTCTCTAAGGCCCAGCTTCTAATTGTGAAGGCTAGTCATAGCAATCGTTTGACGGGTTTGGCTCTAGCACCTGGTACGGTAGCTCCCGTTGATTTCAGTCTTTCTACGATAGAAGTTCATAGAGTTGAGAATAATACTTATAGTCCAATCATGTTGCTGTTGGACCGTCAGTGGGTACCGCTTTTGCTTAAGCAGCGGATACGAAAAATAGCAACATTTCCCTGTATCTACTCTACTAATGGCTTGTTTTTCAGCCCTGTTGGGTTCTAAGGTCAGCTAATAGTATGTCGTTAAATGCTTTGAGGTAAGCGGCTTGAGGTAATTTGCTTTTTGCACTGGTCGATATTATTGGCCTTGTGAAAGCCATGCCTAGCTCAGCACATTCAGGTTGTGGGGATTGTATGTAGACATCACCCTAAAGCATTGGCCCTCAAGGCTGGTGCGAATTAATGGATGTTGTCGTTGCTTGAACTTCTTTTGTTCCTGGGCATTCTTATGTATTACGACACGTCTTTGGGGCACACAATCAACCAGCTACAGACCCTATTCGCTTTCTTAAGCCCTTCCGTGTTGGTCGAGCAGGGATGGTCTAAGTGCAGGAGTGCCTTGACTCCTGGTATCAAGCAATTTAGTCAACGCTTTGTCCCTTCCCTAAGGATGGCCGCTTATCCCAACTCTGATCATAGTTTGAGCCATACCCAACAGCTGCAGCAGCTATTGCAACAACAAATCTGCTTGCGGGAAACCATTCAACGTATTCATCGAGTCCTGGACGTTCACCATGTTCATCGAGTTGCTGTTCAGGAGCTCATGGATTTTTTTAAGGCTGATTGGGTCTTTATTTTGGAGAAAGGACCTGGTGTTTGTAGCACGGTCAATCCAGCCGAGCACCCCATTCTGGATGATAATGCTGCTGCTGCCTTAAACATATATCTGGGGTTGGAAATTGCGGCAGCACAGCAAGGACAGTCATTTCCGATTGCTGTGGATGAGCAAGCATTGCAGCAGCAGCCGATGTGTCAAGAATGGCTGAGTCAGTATCCGGGGGCATGGCTTTTGGTCCCCATTCACCTGATGCACGCTCATCAGCTGCAGGGAGCTGCGGCTGATGAGCCTTGGGGGTTAGTGGCCATAGGACGTAAAGATGAGGCTAGTCGATGGTCATTGACCCAGCAAGAGCAAGTGAAGATATTGGTAGATGAGGTGGCGATTGCCCTGGATCATTGTTTACGTCATGAAACGCTAAAACAGAAAAAGCACGAACTTCAAGCCCTAGCTCTGACCGATAGTCTGACAGGCCTGGCCAATCGCCGACGATTTGATCACTATTTTGAGGCTGAGTGGCAGCGTTTAGCCCGTGAGCGGCAACCACTGACGCTAATCCTGTGCGACATCGACTATTTCAAGCGTTACAACGATTACTACGGTCATCCGACAGGGGATATCTGCTTATCCCAGGTGAGTGACGTGCTCATGTGCTGTATTCGTCGACCGGCGGATCTGGTGGCCCGCTACGGAGGGGAAGAATTTGCTGTGGTGTTACCCAACACAGATACCGAAGGTGGCCACAATGTAGCTTTGGCAATTCAGAACCAGTTGGCCCAAGCCGCTCTGCCCCATTGCACGTCTGGTGTAGGAGAGACTGTTACCCTTACCATGGGCATTGCCACGGTTGTGCCTCATCATGATCTGGATTCCCAGGATCTGTTGCAGGCTGCCGATTTAGCCCTTTACCATGCTAAACAGCAAGGTCGCGATCGCATCTACGTTCACGCCCATTACTGCGTTAGTAGCGATCAGCCTGCTGACACCAGACGCCCAGAATCAATCCGGCCTAGCCTACTAGACCGTTAACGATAGCCTCTGAACTTGCTTGCTCCTGACCCTACTTGTAATTAACAATACGGGCAAAGTTATCGGCTTCTAGGCTCGCACCCCCGACCAGTGCCCCATCAATCTCAGGCTGGGCCATGATTTCATCCACATTGCCAGGTTTGACGGAGCCACCATACTGAATGGGTACGTCTTTGTTAGCCAGCTGAGAACGAATTAGCCAGCATACTCGGTTCGCTTCTTCCGAGGCGCAGGTATCGCCGCTGCCAATAGCCCAGATCGGCTCGTAGGCAATAATCAACTTGCTTTGATCTATACCCGCTAAGCCCCGTTGGATCTGATTGACGACATGGGTTTCAGTTTCGCCTGCATCCCGCTGCTGTTTGGTTTCGCCAACACACAAACTCGGTGTGAGCCCGGCTGCTTGGTCCGCTGTTAGCCGCAGATTTACGGTTTCATCCGTATCCCCAAAATATTCGCGTCGTTCGCTATGGCCGACGATAACGTAGCGTACTCCAATCTCTGTGAGCATTTCCCCAGAAATCTCACCTGTGTAGGCACCAGACGACTCCCAGTGCACATTCTGAGCCCCAACCATCACCCGTGCTCCATGGAGGGTTTTAGATAGTGAGGTCAGGGCCGTAAAGGGAGAACATAGAATAACTTCTCGATGCTCAGGTGTGGCCTCCAGTTGGGGCAAAAACCCGTTCAAAAACGCCAAGCTGTCCGCTTGGGTTTTATGCATTTTCCAATTACCAGCGATAACAATTCTTCGCACGGATGTTTCATTTCGCTCGCGACAGTGCATCCAGCATCGTACCGAGAAACCTTAACTCAGCGCAAATGTTCCCTTAAAAGTACCTCCGTAGCCATTGACGGACGCATAGTTTCCAATGAGGTGATATGCCAAGGGCGATGGCGAATTGGGTTAGCTGCTGTAATTGATGACGTGCGGGGCCACTGGCCTAGCGGATCTGGCAGATCTAGTAAAAACAAGCAGACGCTGGAGAAGGACCTCCAGCGTCTGCTTGCGAACACGTCTTAAGCGGTTAACGCTTATTCGGGAGCGAGTCCTGCAGCTTCTCTGGCTTTGGCTGCTTCATCTGGGTGAATGTTGAGACGTGTGAGATTGACCCGGCCACGGCCATCAATTTCACGGATTTTAATCAACACTTCTTCACCCACGTTGACCTCATCCTCAACCTTATTGACTCGGTAGTCGGCCAGTTGGGAAATATGAATCATCCCTTCTTTACCAGGGCGATATTCTACAAAAGCGCCAATGGGAATAATCCGGGTGACCTTACCCACATAGACATCCCCGGCTGAAGGTTTGAAGGTGATAGCTTCGATCAGCGCTTGGGCTCGCTCAGCCGCTGCTCCATCAATCGACGAAACAGTGATAGTGCCGTCATCGGCAATATCAACCTTGGCACCGGTTTCCTCGGTAATGCTCTTGATTTGCTTACCGCCAGGACCAATCACCATGCCGATCATCTCTGGGTTGATCTTAAAGGTGAGTAATCTGGGCGCGTAGGGGGACAGCTCTGTGCGAGGAGAGTTGATGGCCTCCATCATTTTGGACAGGATATGCAGCCGTGCTGGCTTAGCCTGATTGATGGCTTCCGCAATGGTCTCCATCGGTAGCCCGGTGATTTTCATATCCATCTGTAGGGCTGTAATGCCGGTGTCAGTACCGGCAACCTTGAAGTCCATGTCTCCGAGGAAGTCTTCAATGCCCTGGATATCGGTTAGAATCCGGACTTCATCGCCTTCTTTAATCAATCCCATGGCCGCACCGCTGACGGGTTTGCTTAGGGGGACACCAGCATCCATCAACGATAGTGTGGAGCCGCATACTGAGCCCATGGAGGTGGAACCGTTAGAGGACAGTACCTCAGATACGACTCGGATGACATAGGGAAAGTCAGCCATGGGTGGCAATACGGGGAGGAGTGCCCGTTCAGCCAATGCACCGTGACCAATTTCTCTGCGTCCTGGCGAGCGCATGGGTCGAGTCTCCCCTACCGAGTAGGGAGGGAAGTTGTAGTGATGGAGATATCGCTTCTCATCATCGGGATGAAGATCATCGGTCATCTGGGCATCGCCTGGGGTGCCCAGAGTGACGACCGACATGACCTGAGTCAGCCCTCGACGGAATAGACCAGTGCCATGGACACGATTGGGTAAAACCTGGGTGCGACAGCTAATGGGTCTGACTTCATCGAGCTTACGCCCATCGACGCGCACACTTTCTTCAAGAATTTGAGCCCGCATCAGCTTTTTGGTTAAGGCCTTGTACGCATTACCAAAGGCTTTGCTATTTTCAGATACCGCAACGCTGATGGGGTTATCTTCGTCTAATTCAGCGATCTGCTCACTAATTTCTGCTTTCAGGGCATCAAGCTTTTCATCCCGCTCGGGCTTTGCCAGCTCAAACTGTTTCAAAACATCTTTAATGCCATCGGTGGCTTTATTTGCCAAAAAGTCTGCCAGGGTAGGATCGGCTTCGGGCAGTGGCAGGGTAACGGGTTCAATCCCCAATTCAGCCATTAGGTCTTTCTGAGCTTGGATGATGTCGCGGACAACTTCATAGCCAAAGTCAATGGCTTCAATCACATCCTGTTCAGGGAGCTGGTTAGCGCCCGCTTCAACCATGATCACCCCATCAGGAGACCCGGCGACGATCAGGTCTAAATCTCCATCTTCATTCTCTTTATAGGTGGGGTTGATGATGAAGTCATCTCCGATTAACCCGACCCGAACAGTCGCCATGGGACCGTAAAACGGAATCTGGGCTAGTAGGGTCGCGATGGATGCGCCTGTTGCTGCTAGAACATCCGGGGGAACATCATGGTCTATGGAGAGGGTGGTGGCCACGATTTGGATATCGTCCCGCATCCAGGATGGGAAGAGGGGACGCATGGGGCGGTCGATCAGTCGACTGACTAGGGTTGCCCGCTCAGGGGGACGTCCTTCTCGGCGTAAAAATCCACCCGGAATACGACCAGCTGCGTAGAGTCGCTCTTCGTAATCTACCAGCAACGGTAGAAAATCGATGCCGGCACGTGGGTTGGATTGGGTTGCGGTCACTAATACAGCGGTTTCTCCAGACTCGATTAGGACTGAACCACCTGCCTGGGGTGCGAAAAGACCCACTTTAAGTCGAATATCCCGCCCATCAAAGGATATTAACTTGTCAATTTCTTGCATTTACAACTACGTCCTTCTTACTTCTTTCACATTTGTTCTCTGGCAATCCTAGCACTGATGTAGAACAGTTGTTTCCTCGTCAAAAAAAGATGCTGCTAGCCTTATGGAGATACTTTTAAATGAAGCGGATGATGTCTGTCTATCAGGCCTTATTGAGAGTATGACGTTGACTATTTAAAGCACTCTATGGCGCTTTGTGTCGGTCTACATGCACTGCTGAAACTATATTCTTGATCAGGATAAAGTGTATACAAAAAATTAGGAATAGTTTTATTTTTACTGCGTGTCTTTTGAAGGACGAATTCTAAATCTTTGGGTAAGTTTCTGAAGTGATTCTATAGTTTGTCTCAGAGGTTGAGGCGCTCTCTTCGCTGTACATTTTGAGGATGATTTTGCCGGTAGGCTAAATTCGTTTCACATTTGGGTATGGTCAGGGGAAAGATACCCTGTAAATAGGCACGTTTGACGGAATTGGGTTGTATATGAATGTTTTAGTAACGGGTGTAGCCGGCTTTATTGGTTACTTTGTGGCACAACGGCTGTTGGCTGATGGATATGTTGTGCATGGCATTGATAACTTCAATGACTATTACGATGTGTCTCTGAAGCAAGACCGGCTGGCTCAGCTGTTGCCTCACCCTTCTTTTTCATTTGTATCTTTGGATTTAGCCGATCGAGGTAAGGTAGACGATTTGTTTCGAGCGCAGTCGTTTGATCGGGTGATTCATTTGGCGGCTCAGGCGGGAGTGCGCTATTCGCTCAAGAATCCCTATGCCTACGCGGATAGTAACTTGGCTGGTTTTATTCACGTATTGGAAGGATGCCGCCACGGTGGTGTGGAGCATTTGGTCTATGCGTCGTCGAGCTCTGTGTATGGGGCGAACCGTCAGGTGCCGTTTGCTACAACTGACAATGTTGATCATCCGGTGTCGCTGTATGCGGCGACTAAAAAAGCAAATGAGTTAATGGCCCATTCCTATAGTCATTTATATGGTTTACCGACGACGGGGCTGCGGTTTTTTACGGTCTATGGGCCTTGGGGACGACCGGACATGGCGTACTTTAAGTTTGTGGATGCGATCGCAAACGACCGACCCATCCAAGTTTATAACCACGGCAAAATGCAGCGGGACTTCACCTATATTGATGATGTTGTCGAAGGTGTGGTGCGGGTAATGCGACATTTACCCAAACCCATTTCAGATCAGGACTTTAGTACAGCTGCGCCCTACAAGCTCTATAACATTGGCAATCACAGCCCGGTCGAGCTGATGCGGTTTATCGAAATTATTGAGCAGGTACTGGGTAAGACGGCTGTCAAAGAAATGATGCCAATGCAGCCAGGAGACGTAACGGCTACCTACGCTGATGTAGCCGACCTATCCGCTGATGTTGGCTTTGCCCCCAGTACTCCCTTAGAAGTGGGCATTGAACGATTTGTCGCTTGGTACAAAGACTACTATGGGCTGGCTTAAGCAACCCGGTTTTATAGGATCACCGGCAGTGATCATCTGCGTCTGACACAACCAGGGCGTTCTTCAGGGTCAAGCACTCGGTCTACGCCGAATGGTGCGATAACCCAAGACAGCGGCAATGGCTACTATCAACACATAGGGACTGTAGGCCAGCAGCCACAACCCTAACTGCATTAACCCCACCGTCAGATCGCCTACCGACTGGGTGGCGTCACGCCATGTTGTACCAATGGTTTCGCCCAGGGGCCGACCAATTGGCTGTGCAGCCACAGCGGCTGCTAGGGTCAAATCAACCGTGGAATAACGCACTTGGGTTTGCAGGGTTTGTACGCGAGCATCAATTTGCTCGATCTGTTCGCGAACGCGACCCAGCTCTCGCGAGACTTCTAACACATGGGAAATCTCACCGGAGCGCTCCATAATTTTGAGCAACGACTCTTCCGACTTACGCAGGTTGCGCAGTCGAGCTTGGGCATCAACAATTTGGGTGGATACGTCTTCTGCGCTCAGCCCCTGTTGTTGTACCGTACCCAGCTCACCTAACGCTGCCAATAGGGGGTCCAAATTTGCCTGGGGCACTCGAATGCGCAAATAGGCCGTCCGTTGGATGGCCTCTATCTGATTGTCTTGTAGGTCTAAAATATCGCCCTGCTGAGCTCGAATCAGCTGTGAGGCGTTCTTCAGGCTGTCATCTATCGAATCCACCACTAAGCTGAGCTGAGCCCGCTTGATTAATTGAGGTTGCCCTGAGGTGACATCGGCGTCATTGGGGGGCTCATCAGGTCTACTGGCATCTGATTCTGCGGTGGCAGCGGCTTGGGCTAATTCTTCTTGGCCTGTTGCTTGGTCTGCCAAAATGCTTGCAGATTCGGTGACTGCTCTTGACTCCATGGGAGCCCCTGCTTTGGAGCTCAAATCGCTGGCGGCACCACAGCTAGCCACACTAGCTACTGCCACAAGAATCGCTAGACTCGTTTTGATTGACGTTGCCATGGTTATTGTTTCGGCTCCTCTTGGGTGATTGCTCCCAGTATGGGCGGAGACTATCCATAGCTAAGCCAGGTTACAGAATTTGCAACCGATTATAGAAAGACCCCGGCTTTCATTGAAAACCGGGGTCTATGATGCGGATGAAAGGACTTGAACCTTCACGTCACGAAGACACTAGAACCTAAACCTAGCGCGTCTACCAATTCCGCCACATCCGCTTGCGAATTCCATACTATCAGAGATTTCGAACTAGATATAGACGGTTCTCTGGAATAGACAACTCTATCCTAACCAGACCATTATGATGGTGTGTACATGCGGTTAAGCTACAGCACAATAGTGGCTTAGACTACTAAGTGACTACTATATATATGTTTAATTGTGTAGACGGCGATTATCGCCTCTACAGGCGCAGTGGGAGAAACCTAGCGGATGGGAAAGGTCGTCGGTATTGACCTCGGTACTACCAACTCAGTTGTCTCAGTCATCGAAGGTGGCAAACCGGTGGTCATTGCCAATATGGAGGGAATGCGTACCACCCCTTCTGTAGTGGCGTTTAGCAAAGAGGGTGAGCGCTTGGTGGGGCAGATGGCCCGTCGGCAGGCGGTGCTTAATCCCCAAAACACGTTTTATAACGTCAAACGCTATCTGGGGCGTAAGTATACGGAGCTGAGCTCCGACTCAAAGCGCGTTCCCTACACTGTGCGTAAGGATGATGCTGGCAATATTAAAATTCGCTGCCCTCGTCTAGATAAGGACTTTGCCCCCGAAGAAGTATCGGCCATGGTGCTGCGTAAGCTGGCGGAAGAGGCCAGTCGCTACATGGGCCAACCGGTGACGGGTGCTGTGATCACCGTACCTGCCTATTTCAACGATGCCCAACGTCAGGCTACTCGAGATGCCGGACGCATTGCTGGCTTAGAGGTGAAGCGAATTATTAATGAGCCCACGGCGGCGGCGCTTGCCTATGGGTTAGAGCAGCAGTTCAACCAAACTATTTTGGTATTTGACCTGGGTGGCGGCACCTTTGATGTGTCCATTTTGGATGTGCGTAACGGGGTGTTTGAGGTTAAATCCACCAGCGGTGACACCCAGTTAGGAGGTGTCAATTTTGATAAAAAAATCGTTGATTGGCTAGCCGATGAATTTTTAGAGGTTGAAGGGGTAGATCTGCGTCGAGATCGCCAAGCTCTGCAACGTCTGACTGAAGCGGCTGAGAAAGCCAAAGTGGAGCTTTCGGGCTTGCCGACGGTGGAGATTAACCTGCCGTTTATTACGGCGACCGCCGATGGGCCAAAGCATATTGAGAAAAAACTGTCGCGATCGCACTTTGAAACCCTCTGTGCCGATCTCCTGGGTCGCTTGCGTGCCCCTGTACAGCAGGCGATGAATGACGCTCGGCTATCCCCATCTCAGATTGATGAGGTGGTATTGGTGGGTGGCTCTAGTCGGATGCCCATGGTGCAGCAGCTGGTGCGCTCCATGCTGAGCAAGGAACCTAGCCAGAATGTAAACCCCGATGAGGCGGTTGGTGTGGGGGCCGCGATTCAGGCCGGTATCTTGACTGAGGAAGTCAAGGACATCATGCTGCTGGATGTCACGCCCCTGTCCTTAGGCTTAGAGACCATTGGCGGTGTGATGAAAAAGGTGATTCCCCGCAACACCACTATTCCGGTGCGGCGCTCCGATGTGTTTTCCACCTCTGAAAATAATCAAACTGTTGTGGAAGTTCACGTGCTCCAGGGCGAACGGGAAATGGGTGTGGATAATAAATCCCTGGGTCGCTTTAAGCTGATGGGTATTCCGCCCGCTCCGCGCGGTATTCCCCAGGTGCAGGTGTCGTTTGATATTGATGCCAACGGGATTTTGCAGGTGTCGGCCATGGATAAAACCACCGGCCGTGAGCAGAGCATTACGGTGCAAGAAGCGTCGAATTTGTCTGAAGACGATGTTCAGCAGATGCTGCGGGAAGCGGAAGAATTTGCCGATGTGGACCGGGGGCAGCGAGAACGCATTGAAAAACGAAATCGGTCTGAAACGCTTACATTTCAGGCGGAAAGGGCCATGCGGAGTGTTTCCATTGATTTTGGCTTGCAGTTTGCGCGCGATCGCAAACGCCGGATTGACAATCTGATTCAAGATTTGCGCGATGCCCTCAAACGTGAAGATGAGCGCATGATCGACATGATTCAGTCCGAATTGCAGGATGAACTGTACGAACTAAATCGCGAAGCCTATCTGTACGACGCAGATAGCGACGATGGCAATATCTTTAGCCAAATTGGTGACACCATCAAGAAGGCCTTTGAAGATGACGATGATTACTATCGTCGTGACTATGACTGGAATGGGCAGCAAAGCCAGTGGGATAGCCCCAGCTGGTCTGCGGGCCGCCGTGACAACCGTAGCGGTTGGGATGATTGGGATGATAGCTGGAGCCGGGCGCCAGCTGGGCAAGGCGGGGCTGGAAATCAGCGGTATGATTCTCCACGCGGTGGCTATAACGGCAACCAGGGTTCTGGCTATGATGCTGCCCCACGGGATAACTATGGTCAGGGTCAGGGCCGCTATGGTCAAGATGCCTATGATCAGCCTCGCAGTGAGCCGGGTCGTTACGACCAGGGTGGTTATGGCCAAGGTCGTTACGACCAGGGTGGTTACGACCAGGGTGGTTATGGCCAGATAGATCAGGGTCGTCATGGTGCAGATGCCTATGACGACCGGCAGCCGACTCGGGACAGCTACGGTCGAGACAGCTACGGCAAAAATGATAGCCAGACCTATGGCAATCAAGCCTATGACCAGAGCCGTTACGGTCAAGATCGTCAAAACCGTTATGACCAGGGCTCTAATCGTCAAGAAAGCTATGGCCAGGGTGATTACACCTCATCGGGTGGTGAATCCAGGTGGGACAATAGCACCCCTCGCAATCCAGGCTGGGAAACGGATTCTAGAAATAACTTAGGCAGGGCATCTTCCCCGCCGTCTCAAAATACGTCTGATAGTTGGCCGTCATCTTCCCAGTCCGATCAGTTCTATGGTGACCGTTCGTCATCCCAGGATTATGCTCAGCGAGATGGCCAGCCAGGCTATTCCCAAGATTCTTACAGTCAGCAGCAGAGGGGTTATAACCAAGGCGCTAATTCGTCTCGTCCATCCTATGATGCGGGTGATGCGAGATATGATGCGGGTCGTTATCAGCCAGATGTGGCACCTGAGAATGCAGCCAGGGGAAACTCCGACTCAAGCCGGTATCAACCTAATTCTGGTTACCCAGCGCCGTCCGGCGGGGGCTATCCAACTAATCCATCGTCTGGCGGCAATCGTTGGAATACCGATACCCCTGTGGATGATGACCCTTGGGCAGATAAACCCAGCGATGTTTCCAAAGCGCCATCTCAAGGATATTCCGGCAATTCTGGTCGACCTCCCAATAACAATTCGCCACGTTACAACGACGATGACTGGGGCGACCAAGACGAACGCTTGTAAGTCGGCCACACTAGACTATGCAAAATTTTCGAGACTACTATGAGATTCTCGGCATCGTTCAGAGTGCTGATGCTCAAGCGATTAAACAGGCCTATCGTAGACTTGCTCGACAGTTTCATCCTGACTTAAATCCTGGTGATCAAGAGGCAGAGGAACGCTTTAAGGCTTTGAATGAAGCCTATGAAATGCTTTCCGATGCCGATCGCAAGGCTCAGTATGATGACTACCGACGCTACTGGCTACAGCAAAAGTCTGAGGCTGATTACCGAGATTTAGAAGACTTCAACCACTTTGTCGATCAGCTCCTCAATCGCCAGGAGGTGCCTAAGCCTCCACCCAAACAAGTCCAGAAACCTCAGAAATCTCCCAAGCAGTCCCAGACTCGTGATGCGGAGGCGTTGCTTCAGGTTCCTTTAGAGCGGGCGTTTCAAGGTGGGGCTGAGCGGGTACGACTGGAAGATGGGCGGGCGTTAGAGGTCGATATGCCGCCTGGCATGGTCACAGGGCAGCGTATTCGCCTGAGGGGGCAAGGCATCAACGGTGGCGATCTCTACCTCAATATTGTTGTGGAGCCCCATCGCTTTTTACAGGTGCAGGGGCGAGACGTTGTCTGTCATTTGCCGATTACCCCTAGCGAAGCTGTATTGGGGGGGCAGGTGACCATACCAACCCTGGATGGCCCTGTGCAAATGACCATTCCAGCTGGTATTCAGTCTGGGCGAAAATTACGGTTGGCAGGTAAGGGCTATGGTCGTGGTGCGCAGGAGCGTGGCGATCAAATTGTCGAAATAGAGGTTGCTGTGCCCCAACGACTCAGTGATCAAGAATCTGAACTCTATGAGAAACTTCGCGCCATTGAATCCTTTAGCCCTAGGGTCGATTTGATGGCGTAGCCCAGCGCTTAATTGCCAAAATAATCTGGGGCCTGTCCTGGCACCCACTTGATGTTGCAACCAATGCTGGGAACCTGTTGGTTACCCAGGGGCTGCCCTGCTAAAACGTCATCAATGGCCGCGCGCAAGTCTTTACCGGTTACCGGTTTGTCATTGCCAGGGCGGCTATCGTCCAGCTGTCCTCTATAGGCCAGTTTGAAGTCGGCATCAAACAGGAAAAAATCGGGAGTACAGGCTGCGGGGTAGGCTTTTGCGACAGCTTGGGTGTCGTCGTAACAATAGGGAAACGTGAACCCTTGGGTTGCTGCCTGGGTTTTCATGTGTTCAGGCGCGTCTTGGGGATGGGTGGCAACACTGTTAGAGCTAATGGCCACTATCCCCAAGCTCTTATCCACATAGTCATGCCCGATTTTGGCGAGTTCCTGCTCCACGTGTTTCACAAAGGGACAGTGCACGCACATAAACATGACTAACAATGCCTTGCTGTCTGTGAATGTCTCGAGGGTAATCGTGTCTCCAGACACAACATCTGCTAATGCAAATGCTGGAGCCTTGGTTCCAAGCGCTAGCATTGTGGACTCGACCATCACCATGGCAAATACCTCACCTGTTTGCTTGTTGTGTTTGTAAATAAATCCAATCCAGAAACCTAGCGAATAGCGCTAATCTAACCGCCAAATGCCATGGCGGACATGACTAAGGCTGAGAGTAATAAACCAGGACTCAACAGCAAAATAAGTGTTAGCAGTTCATGCATTTCCATCGGGGGTGTGTTCCTTGATTTGCGGATTTGGGAGGAGTCAGTTGATTGACTTCACTATCATGGCGGATGAATCTACGATACGTGGGGAATTTTTATCAAAAATATGGGTCATGCTTGACAAATTGCCGTATGCTTTAACCTTTAATCGTGTTATTGGAGTTCTGCGGATCAGGCCTATGGGGTTCAAGCGCCGTTTTTACCAGTGTTTTGGGGGGAGTCTGGCTACCCTCGCACTTGCGATCTCACCAGCTTTGGCAGAAGGGCTAAATGATTGGGCCTTTGATACGGCCACGAGCGAACTGACATTTTCGTTGTCAGATACGGTATTTCCCCAGTTCTTTTTACTGTCGGAACCTCCGCGTTTGGTGCTCGATATCCCGGATACGGAAATCGGTACGATTGAGCCGGAGCAAATCTATAACGGTTCTGTGCAGGCTATCCGGGTGGCGCAGCACACTCCAGACCAGGTGAGGGTGGTTATTGAGTTAGCCCCAGACATTGTCCTAGCGCCTGATCAGGCTGATATTCAATTTGATGATAGTGACGGTCTGCGTCACTGGCGTTTTCGTCCTCTGATTGCCGATAGTGATACGTCCGTAGCGGTTTCTCCTGCTGTGTCAGCGCCGAATGCTTCTGGGGATGTGAGTCTGTCGGCGGCGAATCTGCAACTGCCTGATAAACCCACAACGACGACAGCGTTACCCATTGACCCCTACGATGCTGAGTCTTCTGCGGTGGTGAGTGTGCCGCCGCTGGAGGACCTACCTACAGACTCGGGTTTGGTGGATGAGGTTGCTGCTGTGGATGAGGTTGCTGTGGATGAGGTTGCTGTGGATGTAGATGTAGATGGGGTGGACGCTGTATCCCCTGCTGCGATCGCAACGGTGCCAGACCTACCCCCGATGACGGTGCCAGAACTTGAGCAATCTGAGTTAGATACGTCTGAAATCAACATTCCTGTGACGCCAGTGGCTGCGGCTCCCGAAAGCAATCGTCCTAGCTTGCCAGACATTAGCGGTGCCAGTGACCCCAAGCCTGAGATTTCTGAGGTGACCGAGTTGCCAGAGAGTGCTTTGCCAGAGAGTGCGCCGGTGGATGTAGCTGTTGAGGCTGTCCCTGACCTTGAGCCTGTTCCTGAGCCTGAGATTACTCCTGAGATTGAAGACGTTCCTGTCATTGAAGAGGCTCCTGTCGTCGCTGCTGTGTCTGTGCCTGCAGCAGAGGTGTCTCCCGTAGTAGAAGAGTCTGTGGCTGATGAGCCCATACCGGATCTGCCTGCGTCTGCAACGTTGACGGAAGGTCTCGCTCCGGTCGAGCTTTCCCTGGCTGACGTTGAACAGGCTGATGAAGCCTCGAAGCTAGTGTGGGAGACTATCCAACAGCCTGCTGGCAATCGGACGATTGTGCAAATTCAACCACCTGAGCCGTTGACGTTTGGTCAACCGTTACCTAGCTCCACCTCCAATTAGTTTCGTGTTAATTACTCAGGATCTTTTTGGTACGGACTGATTTTTTCCCTGGGCGCTTTTGGGGTCTTTGGTGGGATTGTTGTAAGGCGATAGGCAGGGTGAAGTAGATCTGCGTGCCTTGCTTTTTACCCGCTGACATGGCCCAAATTTTACCGCCCTGGGCTTCAACAATTTGACGACAAATGGCCAATCCTAAACCGGTACCACCTACTGAACGACGAAGCGCGCCTTCTTCTTGATAGAACCGTTCAAAAACCGTTTCTAGCCGCTCCGGTTCAATACCTCGCCCACTATCGCTGACCGAGACTTCTATCTGGGAATTGTCTTTAACGCTTGCCTGGATAGAGATGGTGCCGGTTGGCTCTGTAAATTTACAGGCGTTGTCCAAGAGTTTTGTCAGCACCTCAACAATCCATTCACCATCGCCTCGAATTAGCGGTAATTCTTCTGGGATACTGACGGTGAGGTTGGAGCAGTTGTTGTTAGATCGTCGACTGCTCAGGGCCAGAGCCACACATTCATTGAGGGATAGGGATTCTAAATTCCATTCAATGCGGCCACTTTCTAAACGGGAGAGGGTGAGAAAGTCCTGGACCAATTTTTGCATACGGTCAGAATCTTCCATCGCGGTTTGCAGCATCACCTGCCGCATGTCCGCTGGCATATCGGGTTCTGTAAAAATGCTTTCCAAACAAATCCGAATGGTGGATAGGGGAGTTCGTAGCTCGTGGCCAGTGATGGCAATCAGATTGCTGCGGGTTTGTTCTAGGGCTTCTAACTGCTGATTTAGGGTTTCTAAATTGGCATAGGCTTCGGCTTGAATGACGGCCACACTGAGCTGGGCCGCCACTGACTCTACCAGGCGAATATCGTGTTGATTCCAGGATTGGGATGTCGGTGCGCACTGGTGCAGCTCGATCATGCCCAGCAGACGTTCTTGGTAAATGAGGGGTACCAGTAAACAGCTGCTAATATCCCATTCGTCAAATAGTGCTTGAATAATTGAGGCATTATCGAGCGTGTCGCCTGGTGATTCTATGTTGGGGCTGCCTGAGGCGGGGATATCTTGCCCACAGAGGTAGGTTAGGGATTCTTGCTGGCGGTTAACCGTTTGGAAGAGGGGATTATCTAACAGGGGCCAAGATTTTCCTTTCAGGGATGGCACGCCAGGCTTGCGAAATTCATGCTGAATTTCAACGCTAGTGGCGTGACTGCTGCGATAAATAATGCAGCGACAGGTAGCAATTTCCTGGCCGAGTTCGTGGGTTGCGATCGCAAACACCTCAGTCGGGTTTAACGACTGGCGAATCGCTGCCGTAATCGAGTTGATCAGCCGTTCTCGATTTTCCTGGGCTGCCATCGCTTTATAAGCTTTGAGCAGCTTATACTGGCTAGCTTGCACATAGGTCACCAGCCGTTGGGCAAAGGGATAGGACTCTGCAATTTCCGTGCCCCTCGACAGTCCTTGACGCACATCATCGGGTAAAAAATCAGTCTGAGCCTGGGTGACTTTACGCTCTAGGTCTGGGCGATACTGGGCAATACGCTGTAGCAAAATATGAGCAGCCTGTTCGCACACATGACGGTCTAACGTCCAAATACCCTCAAAGCGGCGGCTCTGATCTAGCGCGGGTGCTCCTGCCGAAGGTTTGGGGCTGTGGCTACCGTGACGATGTTCGCGACAGATTAAACAGGCTGTATATTGCTCACCTAAAACCACCAGGTGCCATTCATCTACCAGGGCATCCTTAGTATCAAAGGGAATGGTTTCATGGCTAGCAGCCCCATCCGCGAACTTAGTATCCGCCGCCGCTAATACATATAGCTGAGGCGTAATCTCCGCCAAGCGCAGATACCGATGCGCTTCTTGACGATAAAAACGCTCTTGCTGAAAACTGGCAATCATCAGGGGGCAGTCGTTTCCTGCCAATACCTGATCCTCCATCGCATGGGAGAGGGCCGTCAGCGATGTTTTGAAATACATTTGAGGTCTTAACGTCGGTAAGACCTCAAGCAACTCGTCTAGAACTGAAGCGGGATTGCCCATTCACCCTACTGATGTGATGGATGCTAGAACCATCTTGATCAACTGACTAACCTTATCAGTGCCTATCCAGACCGCAGGGGAATTGTAACTAAGCTTAGGGGAAGGATCAGTAAGTACAGATGCGGAGGAGCCTTTGTAGAACCTCCGCTCCTGGCCTGGGCTAAAAGAGGACCCATGGATAAATGATCCTCGGTAGTCATAACTTATGTAACAGTCTTGGTTTTCAGGCTTAGCGCATATAGGTCACATCATATGTAATCCCTAAAAATTTTGAGTGACAACGACTGTGGGGAGGTCTTCGCATCAGATGTCGTCGCATTAAAAATGGGTGACTCCCCTGCGGAAACCACCCACTTTTAGTACAAAGGCACTTTATCAAGCCCTAAGGCTTTCAAGGTTGCAAGCTACTTAGTGACCTAAGCAACCCCACCCATATCGCTAGTGTCCTTAAGGAAACCACTGTAAGCTTCCATGCCGTGCTCGCCAATATCCAAGCCCTTGAGCTCTTCCTCGGCGGAGACGCGAAGACCAGAAGCAGACTTCAGAATGGTCCAGACAACAGAGCTAAAGATGACGGTAAACAGACCAATGGCAACAATACCAATAATCTGAGAGATTAGCTGGCCGATGCCGCCACCGTAGAACAGACCCGCAGAGGTATCGAATAGACCCACTGCGAGCGTGCCCCACATGCCGCACACCAAGTGTACAGAGATAGCACCTACCGGATCGTCAATCTTGATGCTGTCAAAGAAGCCAACGGAGAAGACCACTAATACACCGGCTACCAAGCCGATGATGACCGCGCCAAAGAAACTAGCGCCAGCACAACCTGCAGTGATACCGACTAGACCAGCCAAGATACCGTTGATAATCATGGACAAGTCAGGCTTGCCGCTCATGATCCAAGCAGTGAAGGTTGCCGCAACACCACCAGCAGCAGCAGCAAGGTTAGTGGTAACTGCAATATAAGGGACAGCGCCATCTGCGGCTAGCTGGGAACCTGGGTTGAAACCAAACCAGCCAATCCAAAGAATGAGACAGCCTAGGGTGGCAATGCTCATGTTGTGGCCAGGAATCGCGTTGATTTGACCATCCTGATATTTGCCAATCCGAGGACCTAAAATGGCTGCTCCACATAGAGCCGCCCAACCGCCAACGGAGTGAACAACGGTAGAACCAGCAAAGTCAGAGAAACCAAGGCCACCTAACCAACCGGCACCAGTCCAAACCCAGTGACCCGTGATGGGGTAAGAAACTGCCGTTAGCAAAATGCTAAAGATGACAAAATCTGTGAACTTGATTCGTTCTGCAACGGCACCAGAGACGATAGTCGCCGCTGTACCAGCAAAAGCTGCCTGGAATAAGAAGAAAACAGGAGCAGTTAAATTGCCAAACTCAGGTCCATCGGTGGAGAAGCCAGACAAGAAGAAGTTGCCTAGACCGATAAACGGCGTTGCTTCATTGAACATGAGGCCAAAGCCAAGTACCCAGAAGGACAGGGTGGCTAGGGCAAAGACAATTAAGTTTTTAGAAAGGATGTTAACAGCGTTCTTCTGGCGACAGAAGCCGGTTTCTAACATGCCGAAACCCGCATTCATGAAAATCACCAGGACTGCTGCAACCAGCACCCAGATGTTATCTAAGACAAATTGCACATCCCCAGGAGTGAGGGCTTCATCCTGTGCATGGGCTGCTGTATCCCAGGTGGCAACAATGATTAGTGCCAGGGGAATACAAGCTAACCAAGCCCAAGAAAAGTTTCTGCCAAAAAAGCGCTTGGCCATTTGATCAAATGGGGGCGCATAGCTATCCCAGACAGACGACTTACGCCGTTTCGCCTTGCGGCTGAAATTTAGACTAGACATCTCAACAGACGTTCCTACAACACAATCCAATCAACTAAGACTCACTTTCGCAGACACCAGTCCTAGACAGTGAAGCCTTTGGGTGAGGGGACCTTGACAGTTCAAGATAATCAATGACCGGCAAAGGGCTTGGGTGCTGATATGGCCACGCTAGAAAATGGGAAGATTACTTAAAGAGATATTAAGAACTTCCATCGACTAACAAATGAAGGCCTTACACACACGGTCAAGACCATGGACCTAATTGCGCGGATGCATTGTGCATATCTATTAGATAGATTCCACCAATTTCGGCCAAGTCATTCTGTATCAGAGAACACACTTAATTCGTGTCAGTGGGATATTAGGTGTTTGAAGCCTGATAATTTTTGTTTTTTTGCAAAATTTAATATCCTCAAGCCAGGAAAAACAGGGCGTTTAGTGAGCTGTTTCACCGCTTTGGGATGGAAACATTGTTTTTAGATAAGGATGGGGACCCAGGGCATCTAGGCGTTCTTGCTTTTGCAGTACGCTCTCTTCGAGTTCCTGGCGATAGGCTTGTACCCGCTTTAGGAGTTTGAGGTCGGATATCGCTAATATCTGAGCTGCCAGTAGTCCCGCATTTTTAGCATTGCCGATGGCAACGGTGGCGACGGGAATGCCACCGGGCATTTGAACGATGGAATAGAGAGAGTCAATACCCTGTAGGCTACGGCTTTTGACGGGGACACCGATGACCGGTAGCGGTGTGAGGGCGGCCACCATGCCCGGTAGATGGGCCGCGCCCCCAGCGCCAGCAATGATGACCTTGAGGCCGCGCTCAACAGCGGTTTGCGCATAATTTGCCATGTGATTAGGGGTGCGATGGGCGGAGATAATAGCAACTTCGTGGGGAATGCCAAAGTCTTCGCAAACGATAATGGCTGCTTCCATGGTGGGCAGATCAGAATCGCTGCCCATGATGATGCCAACAAGGGGAGAGGTCATAGGTGTGAACGGTAAAACGGCATCCCTAGCGCTGCCAGGGTGATGCTGTTAGCCTACCGGGTTCCTATGGGATGATTTGTACAAATATTTGAACGTAACGGGTCCATGTCAATTTTGCTCAATGTGCGATTACCTCATATGCCAGGGCTTTACTGTCTGGAGGTGGTGCGCAATCAGCTGCGATCTATTATGCCGATGGCCAAGGTGTCTGCTAATGCGGTGCAAGCAGATGATCTAAATGGAGATTGGGTGTCCCTCGGTGGGGTAGATTTGCAAATTAATGGGGCCTTAGGGCTCGCCTTTCCTGATTTGAGCGATCCTTTAGAGCTGCAAAAAATAGCCAGCTTTCTGTGGAGTCAGGGTATTGATGCGTTTACTCCGACGTTGGTGACGGCAGATCCTGAAAAGATTCAATGCAGTCTGGCTGTGATGCGGACATATCAGGCCGAAGGTTTTAATGACAAACCTCACCATGCCACCGTGCTGGGAGCTCATTTGGAGGGGCCATTTCTCAACCCAGAGAAGGGAGGAGCGCATCCCCCAGAGTATTTGCAACCCCTATCGATTGATCGAGTCCAGGCTCTGTTGGAGCCATATGTGGATGTGGTGAAAATTGTGACCCTGGCGCCAGAAATCGAAGCGGCTGCTGTGGTGATTCCGTGGTTGCGATCGCATAATATCACCGTCAGTCTGGGCCATTCCCTCGCTACGGTTACCCAGGCTCAGCAAGCATTTTCCCAAGGGGCGTCCATGGTGACCCATGCCTTTACTGCGATGCCGGGGTTGCATCACCGTCAGCCGGGGTTGCTAGGTGCGGCCCTGACCCATCCCCAGGTGTTTGTCGGGCTGATTGCGGACGGTCAGCATGTGTGCCCCACCATGCTCGATCTGCTATTGCGTGCTAACCGCGGACAGGTCCAGGGGGACGGCAGCAGCGGTCTGTTTCTAGTCAGCGATGCCCTCGCACCTCTGGGCCTACCCGATGGCACCTATCCCTGGGACCGTCGTGAAAATAAACTAGTAAAACGTAACAATAAAAAAAAAAATGGAACCCTATCACGCACAACCCA
>CALBPH010000629.1 GCA_937899365.1 uncultured Leptolyngbya sp. | reverse complement strand
TTAATTTTCGTAGGGGCGTTTCATGGAACGCCCCTACGAAATTATTGCCCCTTACCCCCTCACCATTTTTCTATGCAAACCACTGCTGACTATTACTGCGCCTACTGCGGCGAACCCAGCACCACCTTTATCGATCTGAGTGCCGGTTTGACCCAGCAATATGTCGAAGACTGTCAGGTCTGCTGCCGCCCTAATATTCTCTACATCACCATTGATGAAGACACCCTAGATGTGGATATTCAAACCGATTGCGAAGATCGTTAATAACCTAGGAAGGCTCAGAAATATAAAGCATCGTCCAGCATCTAGATTAAAATCTTCGGTTTTCAGTGGTTTGCATGTAAACACGGTTAGGAAACTATACCTATCGTTGGTTTGTCCATACTCTACAGATGGGCAAGATAAATCCGAATTGATACCGTCCGTTGTGTAGCTATTGGTAGTGTCATATTGGCAGCTATGGTGAATCGATTGAAAAACTTTGTACGCGTTATCTCCAGTTCCTTACTGGGTGCCCTGTTACTCGCTAGCTGTGACAGCAGCGGCACCAGCGCCGGTCGCGGCTTTGAAGTAAAGCTACTAGTGGGCAGCGCCCTACACCATTTTTGTGACGAAGCAGCGGTTCAGTTTAATCAAACCAATCCCCAACTAGCCAGTGGCGACAGCTTTCACATGCCCTGTGAAGCAGCGGGCAGCGGGGATGTGGTAGCCCGCACCGTTACCCTCGCTCAGCAGCTTCAACAGGGAACCCTTACCGCCGAGGCCCCCGAATTTCCAACGATTCTGTCAGTGGATGGCGAAATCTATCAGAACCAGCTGATCTATCGCATGGAGCAGCTCTACCCTGGCCAAAATTACATTCCCTCAATCACCGATGCGCCCCTGTTGGCCAATAGCCCCATGGTGTTTATGGTGCCAGCAGAGTTAGCCCCAGGTCTCCGCAACGTGGACGATCTGTTTACCAAACTGGTAAACGCCAATACCCACAAAGATTTAGATGCCAGCAGTCCAGAGCAGCCGGTCTACTATGTGCATACGGCCCCTACCCGGTCAAACTCTGGTCTACAAACGTTGGTCTCTCAGTTTGCCTCTGTGTCCGGCAAACGCCCTGAAGAACTAACGGTTGCAGACGTCCAGCAGCAGCAGGCAGCCGTACAAAAAATTCAAAGCAAAATCACCCGCTACGGTAAATCCACCTCCACCCTGGCCAAGGCCATGGTGGAAAACGGTCCCTTTTGGGCCTCCATCGGTTCGGTATATGAGTCATCGGTGATTGCAGCCAACACCGAGCTGCCCCCCGGCGGCACTCGCTATGAGGCGGTATATCCCAAGTCCACCTTTACCTCAAATATGCGCGGCATTGTCCCCAATGCGCCATGGGTTAGCGATCAAGAAAAAGAAGCCGCCGACCTGATTTTGACCTACCTCACATCGCCACCGGCCCAGCAGATTGCCACCAATTTGGGGCTGCGTCCCGGAGCCCCCGGTGTGGCCCTGGGGCCAAAGTTTGCGACTAACTTTGGTGTAGACCCTCAAGCCAGCTACGACTCTTATCGCCCTCCGGCACCTGAGGTAGCGGAAGCCATGTTAACGGCCTGGAGCCAGGTCGCTAAAAAGTCTTCCCTTGTGGTCGTTGTCGTCGATACCTCTGGCTCCATGGAGGGGAACAAGCTACCGTCGGTGCAAAACACCCTCAAAACCTATGTGGAAGCCCTTGGCCCCAAGGATCAGGTGGCGATGATTGACTTTGACAGTAATATTCGCCAGCCGGTACTGGTGGATGGCACCCCGGAGGGCAAATCACGGGGTCTACAGTTTGTCGCCAGTCTACGGGCAGACGGCGGCACTCGGCTTTATGATTCAGCCCTGGCGGCGCGTAATTGGCTGTCCTCTAACCTGAGGGCTGAGGCCATCAATGCGGTGCTGATTTTGACTGATGGGGAAGATTCTGAGTCCAGCATCACCTTAGATCAGCTGGGGCAGGAACTCTCTAACAGCGGCTTTTCATCGGACCAGCGCATTGCCTTCTTTACGGTGGGTTACGGCAAAGAAGGAGAGTTTAACCCCCAGGCCTTAGAACAAATTGCCGACCTCAATGGGGGTTACTATCGTAAGGGTGATCCGGCAACCATTGCCCAGCTGATGGCCGATCTGCAAGTAGAGTTTTAGGAGCGCCGATGAAGCTAGCCAATCCATTGCAGTATCCCCTGGCGGTACTGGCAGGGGGTATTTTTCTAGTCGGTGGGGTGCGACTGGCACGATTGCCCAATGTTGTGGCCATACCGGCTGCAGTGGCCATTGCTGCCGGGGGTGCAGCGGTACTCCAATCCCGCGAACCCGACACCGTTGAGCTTGCCAATAAGGCGGTTAACCGTGAATTTCAGCAGGTGCGGCAGCAGGCGGTACCCCTGGGGACACGAGCCGATGAGCTCAACGAAGAAGCAACTAAGTTATTAACGGCTAGCGATCAGATCGAGCTGTTGGGGGTGGTGCAGTATGCGTGCGATCGCACCCAAGAACTTCCCCAGAAGATTGACCAGCTGGCCCTTCGCATGGAGGGCAACGACGCCCTACTCTCGGTCGATGGCCTCGAAAAACAGCTCAAGCAGGCCGAAATCAAAGTTCGCAACAGCAAAGGCGTCGCCCAAGAACAATGGGGCAAGCTCGCCAACAGCCTCAAACGCAACATCTCCCTAGCCAAACAAGGAGAAGACGCCCGCCAGGCCCAGTTAGCTAACCTATCCACCCTGATTGCCGAATCTGGTGGAGTTCTACAGCAGCTCCAAAACAAGCTTCGCACCGCCGATCTCACCAGTTCAGTCGCCGCCGATGAGCTGCGAGAACTCAGTGATGAATTTAAAGGTTTCCAAGAAAATGTCGATGTGTTGATTACCTAATTTGAAATCTATTGCCGATAGGGTTTTCTACATAGGGTCATTGCATGCAATGACCCTAACGAAATTGCTCCCATTGTTCATGAATTGATTCCATCCCCCATCGCCTTTCCCACCA
The DNA here is from genome assembly GCA_937899365.1 of uncultured Leptolyngbya sp. GTDB lineage: Bacteria > Cyanobacteriota > Cyanobacteriia > Phormidesmidales > Phormidesmidaceae > Leptothoe. The sequence continues at coordinate 4,722 of CALBPH010000629.1, read as the reverse complement.
TGGCCACCAAATCCCTCACCTCCCTCGCCATTATTGCCGCTGCTGCCGGTCTGGCCTACGCCCCTCTCCCCGGCGTCAATCAGTCCATCACCATTGTCAGCGGCAGCGAACTTCAAGAGCCCCTCAGACTACTGGAAACCCGCTTTGAACAACAGAATCCATCCATCCAAATAAACCTGGAATTTCAAGGGTCTCAGGATATCGTCAACAAATATATCGACGACAACAATGACTTTGAACCCACGGTTCTAATTCCGGCCAATGGTCAGCTGTTAGACGAACTCAGCCAGCGTTGGCAGGCCCAGTACGGCGATGAGCCATTCTACGAAACACCCCAACCCATTGCCAAAACAATTCTGGTGGCCGTCTCCTGGCCCGCGCGGGCCCAGGCTCTGTTCCCAAACGGCGAGTTTCAGTGGCAGCGAATAGAAGATGCCATGACCGGTGGTAACTGGGACAAAATTGGCGGCAATGCCGTCTGGGGCAGCTTTGATTTTGTCACCACCGACCCTACCCGGTCTAACAGCGGTCAGCTCACCATGAGTCTGTGGTCCCAGGCTGAGGCCAACAGTAACAACCTCAATACTAGCGACTTTGGCAAAGACAATGTTCAGACACTCTTTGGGTTAGTCAAACGCTCGGTCTATCAGCCTCCCCGGTCTACTGATATTTTATTGCAGGAGTTCATTACCCGTGGCCCTAACGATGCTGACATTGCGACGGTTTATGAAAGTATTGCCCTACATCGCTGGGAGCAGTCCAGTGCAACCCAAGGAAAACCCTATCAAGTTCTGTATCTTAATCCCACCATTGAGACGGTCTCCACAGCGGCTATCGTACGACGTGACATTAGCGGTGGTAAAGCGAAAGCCGCCCGTGAGTTTATCAACTTTTTGACAGCGCCAGAACAGCAGGCCGTATTTGTCCAACATGGCTTCCGTCCCACGAACGCCCAGGTTGATCTCACCTCAGTGCCCAATAGTCCCTGGAGTAAAAATATTCCTGGTGCCATGACCGACCCTAGCGGGCAAGTAAGTTCTCCCCCAGACCGGGCTATTGTCGAAGAAGTTGTGCGTCAGTGGCAGCGGGCAAATTGATACTCGCCTACTCGCATTAGCCGTCATCTACTGAACCTGGGCATGGAAACGCATAAAGCCATAGGCATCCTGCGAACTATTTAATGCCGGAGGCACGTTGCCGACACTCACGGCAACAAACCCTCGGTCCTGTATCCCCCCTGAAATATCCCGACCGCAGTAGGCTAGCGATGCGCTATTGGAAGATACATAGGTTCCCTTATCACTATCGTCAGCATTGGTCAGAATATTGTTGCCATTGGCAAGGTCTAAAAGAATACCGGCATCTGTGCCATAGGCATTATCAACAAAGGTGAGATAATCAGGAATGCGATCGCACAGCCGAAAATCCTGGGCTGTAGCCCCACCATTCGAGAGAAAATAAATCGTATATTCGATCACGTCTCCAGACTGCACACTCCCTCCATCGACCACACCATGCAGATAGTTTGTGGGCCATTCTGGGGCATTATCCTCATCATCACCGCTACCCGCATCCACATAGGAGGTGTCAAACAGTCGCTCATTAGCTTGACCACGATTAATCGCCGTGATGCGTTTAACCAACGCAACATTAGGTTTCAAAATGCTCGGGTCAAACGGGAAATTCACCTCACCAACGTCGCTGGTTGCAATCGGAATTAACCGAGGTAACGTTTGGGACAAATCGACATCCCCCCCACCATAGGTCCGTCCACCCAAGTCACTATCTGCTGTGTTGACAACTACCCAGTAGTTGCTATTCTCAGCCAGGTTCGAAAACAAATAGTTGCCGCTATTCCCCGTGTCCTGGGTTTCAATTAATAAATCATCCCCGCTGACTTCAAAAGTATTATCGCCGTCATCCAAATATAAGCTGACGGCTACGTCAGCTAGCCCCGTTTCACTAGCCTCATCAAACAGGTCATTGGCTGTTTGATCTTCAAAGGTAGTACCGCTAAGCTGACAGCCTGCCCCCATCCCCGACGCCACAAAGATAGACTGCCGCACCATGCCCTCTAAAGATTCTCCAACGGCATAGGTAATCTGTATTCGATCAACAAATCGATTCTCATAATCAGCCACAATCCGGTTACTCGTGGCACGCTCTGGCGGATTCACCCCTAAAGGAGGAATATCTTGAGACGTATAAGCCGTGCCACTGACACTCGTTTGCAACATGGAGCCCGCATAGTACTGGCTGACATCAACCGCAGTATTATCTAACAGCCCTTCAACTGTAACAACATCTTTGAATTTTCCCACAACACTAGGTTGATCACTATCAACATCTCCCACCAGCAGGCGAGCATTGCCGATGGGGCGGCTATACTCGATTTCTAAAACCCAAGAATCCACCGGACTGCCTTCTTGCTCAGTTAACTTAGGGCTGATAAATCCTGTTTGTGGATCAACAAACTCTTGAAAGAAGACATCTGGGTTCGTTCCACCTGTCAAAAAAGAGCCGCTGTTGTTGTTAACTCGAATAGTTTGCAGCGTAGCTGTTGTTCCATCTGCGGCGGTGGCAACCCACTTGGTATCAAAAGAATACTGTTTTCGCCCTTTATTTGTAATCCCAAAATGAGGTTGATCGGGGACAAAGTCACCAAAAATGGTGTTGTGACAGCTCAAGGATACCGGTGTCTGGGGACGACTATCGGGCAAGGCCCCAGCAGGAAAGTTGTTTGCCTGCGCTGGTAATGCAGCTAACAACGAGGCTCCAATAGCCGCAGCCAGTGTCAATGAACTTCTTGTCACTGGCTTGCGCCCATGACGTGAATTTGCCTGTAACCGTTCAAGGATTAAAAGCGCCAGCGCCAACGAACATGCAGTTACGGGCTTTCGTCCTTCTACAGCTTGTGTATTGAGAACGATCAGATATTTGAGCAACGAGGAAAACACTGTATAAAACCACCCTAGAACCGACATCTCTAGGCTGCCTTAAACTAACCGAGTTTCCCCTGAGCTAAACGACTGAAATTAACATCAATCCAGATAAACAATACGTGCTAACGCCCTAAGAAGATTCTTCTTTTATGCATTTAATACGTATATGCACATATTTCTTGTAGATTTAGATAACTCTAAACAGATATTTTTCTAGTGGATATACTTAACATAGACAGAATCTGTGCCTGTTTAATTACGTCACCCCTGTTCTATGCCCACATAGTTACAGGTTGGGCAATATCTGTTGGAACACAAACGATAGGTCTCTGTCATGGGTTTTCCAATCGTGAGCAGTACCATCACGCCAAACATGCGGTAACCCGGTCTCTTGAGGCTCTAGGGTAATCGTTTTACCCTGACTACCGCGATACTCAATTTGAGATGTATTCACCAGGAGTTGCGATCGCACAGTGATATTTTGTTGAAAAGTAGTAAACCTATCATGGGTAGGAGCTTCCCCAATCTCCAGGGCAAACCCTCGATCAAATGGATAGATGACCATCCAGACTGTGTCACAGTTCAAAACCATAGTGGTATCGACCTGTTGTTCAAGGCAACTGTCTGGGGTGTCAATCTCAGGAGACTCTGCCCCGTACCAGAGCAGTAGATTTTTATACTGAGCAATCACATGGGGATTGTCGGCGTTGACCTTCAGCTCATCAACACCGCTGTCGTCCGCCACATGCAAACTAAATCCATTCCAATCACCGCCCGTACCCTTCGCTAAACTACCGAGCTGATAGCCATGGCCGATATACAGCGTTTCGTAAAAGGCAGGGCCATATCGATCGGGTTTCCAGTTTTCGTAATGGGGATGGGTGCGTTGCAGTTCAACGGGTTTATTAAATCGACGCTGTGCGATCGCAACCACATCATCAGGCGGCAAATAGTCGCTAGTCAGGGCATAGACCCAATCGCGCTCAAACGTATCAGGCGCCTGGGCATTCCCAAAATACAGCCAGAAAAATCGGGCGGCATCGTCACCATAGGTACGTTTGGCCGGCCCAGTCCAGTGACCGCGCCAGTATTTGATCGCAGCTGAGCGATAGAGCCAGTCCAGGGCATCTTTCGCCAGCTGTTTGACCTCAGGATCCTTAGCAAAGTCGTACAGATTGAGATAGGCGGCGGTGGTATGGCCGTGGTAGACCGAGCTGTCCCACTCCCCCATGCCAATATCCAAGAGAGTGGAGACATAGCGTTCCAAATGTCGTTTATAAATTAGGCGGGTCGCTTCATTGCCAGTCTCCTCAGCCATCAGATATACCGATGTGTCACGCATGGCCCTCAAGTTGTCAGTGTTGCGACAATCCACCGGAGTATCACAGTCATCGGTGGAACGGGCCCAAAACTTTCGGGATGGATTAGCCTTGCGCGTAAGCGGGTCGGTCAAGGTAAACCCATACATGGCCTCCCACATACGCTGTCGATACGCTGGGTCAAGCCGATCTCCAAAGTAAAAATATTTGCGCATCTGGCCCTTGAGGGTAAATCCTGAAAGCAGGTCAATCCCCTGAGTCTCGATGGCCTGGGCATCGATCTGTTGTAAAAAATCAAGGGCCGACGACGGCTGTCCCCAGAGGACATCGGCCATGGCTAACGGATACGAGTTTTTTTCATACTCATAGGCAATGCTGCCGTAGGGCTCTACCGCCGCCAGCTGGAGTAACGCCAGCTGCGCCCTCAGCCGAAACATCAAAATCCACCAAATTTCTTGCAT
>CALBPH010000628.1 GCA_937899365.1 uncultured Leptolyngbya sp. | reverse complement strand
CGGTAGCATTTACTCGAAATGCGCCTTTACGTCCGAAGTCAGATTGGTGCCAAGTATTCTAGAGCGTCCTGGTTCCCAGGGAAATTGCTCGAGCCAAACGTAGGGAAATTGGATCAAATAGCGAGGCTCTTGGGCCCCCAGCATCTTTAACAATTTACCTTCGCTCAGGGCCTGTCGTACTTCCTCGACGATGGCTTTGACTCGTTTGGGTTCAATGTGGTGTAGATGCCCCGTCATGCGCAGGTTTTGACCCTGCTCCATGTAGGTCGTGTATATGGCACACTTAGCAGCTGTGGCGGCTGCATCTAGAAACGCACCGTGGCGATGCCCGCCAGTGCGCATAGCGCTAAAAGCGAGGTACATCATTATCTGATCAATGGCGCTGGGCTCTAGACGCTTGATCAGATCGGCATCAGTAGTCATCGGTGATTGAACATTGGTCATGGAGGACGCTCAGGGATAGATACACGCTGACTTCGCAGACAGATGGTTAGTGGGACTAGGCTACCTCAAAGAAGCACCAACTTTTTTTGATTTGTTCAACGGAATGGGGCAACCTTAACAGTGATAGCTATTTATTCATTAGCTTGTAACGGTTAGCGTAAAACTTTTTCTGATTTATATCTATAGTTCTTTGATAGTGCTTTTCTCTGTTAATGGTCTAAATAGAATAAGGGTTATTTCGTCTTTAACCAACGAGCCGACCGCTGCCGCGATAGGCTTGGTCGTTAGAAATGCGACCACTGCCGCGATAGGCCTGTTCAGTGGTGATGCGACCACTGCCCCGGTCAGCCTGCACCGTTTGAATGCGACCACTGCCACGCTCATCAATTTGCTCAGTTTGAATACGGCCACTGCCACGCTCAGCTAATTGTATGTCAGAGACAGTAACAGTCAATCCTAAAAAGTTGAAAACGCTGATGGTAGCAGCAACTGACATTACCGATAGAGAAATTCTCATGGGTCAGAAAATGAGTAGTATTGCTACTTTCTGACTACATGGAATTGACAAATAGCTCAGGAAAAACTATGTGAAAAATGTGTGGGTGGTGTTACTGAAATTCTGTTGTTGAGGCTACTTTTCATCGATTAATCGATTAATTGATAGTTTGAATGCCATTTACTAAAATCCACCCGCCGCCGCGATTGTGAATTCCTTGAACTGCAAGGGTCCTGCCGCTAGTCGCGTGGGTTAACTGGTTGGTGGCCTGGGGAGATACGGAGACAAGGGCCAATGTTTGATCAATATTGTCTTCCTCTGGACAGATCAGCTGATGGCTGTTGTTTTCGCCTTGGTGGTACTGTCCGCGAAACGTTTTAGCTGTGGGGGATAAAACTGAAGGAAAGTTCCCCATCTTGTGTGAAGAATATGTGAAGCCGTGCCTAGGATATGTCTGTGGATTGTGCAGGTAGGCTTGTTGGTGCTCAAGCCAATGCTCATCGGTAGGCAGTAGGTCAAAACAAGGCACTACCATGGCAGGGGCCTGCTTATCTTGAAGTAAGGCCTGCTGTAAAGACCGTACGGATAGCTGGCGAGGCTGACAGCGTTGATGCAGACATAGGGCGGCGGCAGCCCCGGCGGCTTGGCCAATCCCTAGGACAGCTGGCTGTAGTCGGGTGGCGCCGTTGGCAATGTGGGGCACTGAAATATTTTTGTCGCAGGCCAGGAGACCATCAATGGTGGCGGGCACCAGGGCTCCATAGGGAATGGTGAAGGGGGTACCGGTCCAGCGTCCACCCCAGCGGATAGCTATTGGGGCTAGGGGCATATCAAAGCCGGGATAGTGGTGATCGTTGGGATAGTTGCCGATTGCGATCGCATCCACCACACCTTCTGCTTTCACCGGCAGTGGAGCCACCTGACCACCGGATATCGGTAAGATGTCTCGCTCACTCACCGTCGTCAGGCCGATGAGCCGTCGACTCTCTCGATAGTAGGGGTACAGGGCAAACGCCCCACCACCCGGCGTTCCCTCCAGTTCAGGAAATACCCCCTCCGCCAGACCGTAGCGAGCCCCCAGTTCGGCCTGGATTGTATGGGCAAATTCCTGGCTGTGAGCCTTGGCCTCCTGCCAATAGCCATAGCGGGCCGACGTGGACTCAATCAGCCGCTCTAGACCTATTCCATAGTCATTGCCCTGCTGGGGCCAATTGATCATAAAGCGGTGGCCAGGCAGTCGCCCATAGTTGAGAAACTGCTCAGGGCCATAGCCCTCCCACGCACCTGAAAACGAAGCCTGGGAGCCCGTTGATGAAATTGGCGGTGCAGTTTCTTCTGGACCGTAGTCCTGCATCACCACCACCCAGGTGGGCGACTGCACCGGATATTGGTTAATGGCTGGTGCCAGTGGATCGGTGGGGTCGCTGAGGGATTTGGGCGCACTGGGCTCCTGCCACTGGGATTGAGCTTCCCAACCCCAGCGGTAGGGGATATCCCCCAGCGCCAGGACATCCCCCAGCTCAGTGCCATCAATCGTAAGCTGGGCGTCCACTGATAAATGGTCGAAGTCCACCCCGATTACCCGCTCGCCCGCTCGCCGCACGGCCCGAGGACAATGGCCCCAACGCCAGGTCAAATTGGGCAGGGCGGCTACCCAGTCTGCAAATATGGCCGCCCCCACAGCCGGCTCATAGGTAAAGAAACTGACCCAGGCATTGTGCAAGCCCCCTGGCTGTCGTTGTTCTAACTCTCGTAAAAATGCGCCCCATAGCCCGGTTTGAAACGCTGCTAGCTCATTGCCATCTGGGGCCGTTACCCCCGCAGCGGTCAGCATGCCCCCCAGCCAGGGCCACTCGCTGACCAACAGCACCTTTGCCCCTAGCCGCGCCGCCTGAATCGCCGCCGCTGTGCCTCCGGTGCCGCCACCGACTACGAGGACTTCGGTTTTTAGCTGTTACATGCTTGTCAACAAATAGGGCGTCACATCCTCACCCAGGTCATCTGCCAGGTGGGACAACGCTCGAAATCTCAGACCCACCATTTGCTCATAGAGCGGGTTGAGCTTACACATGGGGGGAATGTGGACCACCTTTTTGCCAAACAGGGTGACATCGCGCTCAAAGGGGCACTGGGAGGGGATCATTTTACAGACAAAACGAGCTAAGCGCGGATCGTCTACCTGTAGCTGATCCAGCCACTCGCGCATGGGCTTGAGCGGGTCGGGCCCTTCTTTGGGGGCCGGTGGTGTCAGAGGGCTAGCCGCCGCCACTGCTACGGGAACTTCCTGAGAAACACTGGTTCCTGGCTGGACTTCTTCTTTGACCTGGCGCAGGTTGTAGAGGGTGGATTGCAGGGACTTTAGAATCGCCGTATCGAGGTTTAGTGCCTGGCAGAACTCCATCAGAATTTTGTCTTCGGCGGCGGAGTAGACGCCATCTGCGATCGCAACCATCACCGCCATCCGTAAAAAGTTCTCTGAGGCGATGGGATTGGGGGTGAGAATGGTCGCTAAGTCTGCCGGTTTAATCGGCTCAAAGGTCTTGAAATCGAGCTTGGGGGCAAACTCCACATCCATCATGGTGTGGATCAGGTCTTTCTCTTGAGCATCGAATTCGCCATCGGCCCAGGCAATGGCCAACAGTCCTCGTAACCAGGCCTTAACTTGTTCTTCAGTGTAGAGAGATTTGTTTGATGTAGACGTCATAGCCAGCCTTGGAAAAACATCACATATCCACCAAAGGGGACTAACCCAATGGCTATGGACGAGCAGGCAACTTAGATGACAGCTGAGCCAGCTCAGATCCAGTTTTACCCGTAAGCACCCATAAAATTGAGCGTCCCCCGTCTCGTAGACTACGCAGTAACGGCTCCGGCGGGCGCTCGGATGCCACCGGCAGCGATTTGTAGTGAATACCCCGGCTGCCCAAAACAATAGCGGCAATGGTATTGGCCCGCCGCATGTGGTAGTCCGATGTAATCAAATAGACGCTTTCAATCCCCAGTCGGTCAAAATCGTCTACTAGCGTAGTGAAGTTAGTCACCGTATCTACGGCCCGATAGTCTAAGTGCAGGCGCTCTAACGACACCTGGGATTCTTGAAACACCCAGGTGGAATACTCAGGATTTGCCCCGGACGATATCCACACATCCATGTCGGGATTTTCCGTGGCAAACTGAGCGGCAAACTCTTCCCGTTGGGCATCTCCGCCCAGAACTAACGCAACGGTGGGGGATGACAGACGGCCGCGCATCTGCCATTGCCCTAGCCACTGTCCTATGGCCTTATGCTTGACGGACGCTTGGGGAACATGACTTCGTTTACGACGCACCTTGGGCATCGATGGATTCCTCGAACGGGTGAATTGAACCTGGGGGCAAGTAGACGAGCTAGACCGAGAGTATTTTTACTTTAAAGGAGGCTAGCATTCCTACTGAGGAAAATGTGGTGTTGTTTTAACAATAGGTTTGCTTTTTGGGAGGCTGCCGTGGCGAAGCTATGGTTACGGCTGTCTTTATCTATACGCCTGGTTCTTTTTTGTCCTTTTTATTGTTAAGGGGCTAGTCGACTGAAGCGAAAATTCTGATCCGTAGGCCCTACTAAAGGCGGTCCTAGGTTGAGTCGTCAATTTACCTTTGAGTTTCTAGGTTTATCATAAGGAAAAGCATGAATCTTGATCGCGCCCCATGGATGTAATGGAATTTTTCCAGCGTAGTGCTGGCCAGTGGCAGTCTCAGCGCACCACCCATCATTTGCCCTTCCGTCGAGCCGAGCTGGGCGGCTCTAATATTACCGTTGAGGCCCTCGATAAGAGCCACGAAAAAATCATTGCCATTTGTGAGCTCCATGAAATTGATCCTGCCCTTGCTGTGGGTGGGGCTTATGTCGCCTGGAATGGCGAAATGGCCTGGGATCGTGAAGGTGAGGAAAACCATGCCGGAACGACGGTTTTTGCCCTAGTCCCTGATGAGGATAATCCCCAGAAAGGCCGTCTGCTGCGTGAGCGAGGCTATGCCGAAATCGTCCCTGTCGTAGGCCGCTACGAAATGGATGATGAGGACGGTCTGATTTTAGATACTGAATATGACACCATGAGCTCCGTCGAGCGGTTTTGGTTTGTGACGCCCGATTTACGGATGCGCAGCAGTATTGTGAAGCGATTTGGCGGATTTAATACAGCGTCATTCTGTGCAGAGACCCGACTGGTGGATGGTAAGCCCGCTGAGGTAACACCGATGGCGGATACGGCGGCGGTTGAGGCGTTTGATCAGACATCTGACCTGGCGGCGATGGGCTGGTAGGGCATACGACTCTTTTGGTCGTCACAGGGGTTTGTAGGAGCACGCCCTTGTGGTTGTCCTGTTTGGGAGATAGTTTCAACCAATAGCTCCCATGATGGTTTGGATTATAGCGATGGTCATTTTTAGGGGTAGCCCCCATGGCTACCCCTAAAAATGATTAATCAATTCTCCAATTTCTTGTCGGTCTTCGCTTTTGCTTCCAACGTTTCTAGGCGACTCTTTAAATCTCGATTTAACTGCTTCAGTTCATCGAGATCCCTGCGTAGCTCATCCACCGCCTTGTCAGCGCCGATGGCCTTACGCACTCTGCCCATGGCTTCTTCGGCGCGGCGTTTAACGCGACCATCGGGGCTTTGCTCGGCTAGCCCTCGCAGTACGCGCACTGCGCCAGCAACTTCCATCTGTCCCAGGGCCATGACAACGGCGACCTGGGTAAGGAAGAACTCTTCGCGGGCGATGGCGGCGAGCCGATCTAGGATGCGATCGCACCCAACTTTACTTTGCCCCGCCGCGATCCTACCCAATGAGCGAATCGCCGTGAGCCGCAGCGCCTGGGGCACCCCAATTTCGGTGTAGGGCAGCAAGAGGTCCAGGGCCGCTTCAGAGGACTTGAACACGCTCAAACCGCAAATGGCCCCCGAGCGCACCACCTCATTCCAGCCAGAGCGCTTTTCCAATACCATTTCCAACAGCTTCAGAGTTTTCTTCTCCTTATCTTTGCCATTGTCCAGGGTGCTAGACCCCACTTTGCCCAGGGCCGTCGCCGCTGCCCCCTCGACGTAATAGCTTTCATCGCCCTTCTCCACGACTGACTTCAGCGCTTTATAACTGTCAGCGGTTTTTACCCCCGACAGGGCATTGACCACAGCCCGCCGCACATTGGGATGTTTGTCATCTAACCCTTTCAACAGTCCGTCAACCGCCTGTGCTAGCTGAATTTTGGCTAAGGCCTTAGCCACCTCTGCCCGTACCGCCCAGAATGCGTCGCTAATTAGGGCCGCACTCAAGGTCTCTACCGCTTCTAAGCTACCTTTCTTGGCAATGGCGTCAGCGGCATACAGACGAGAAATGGGGTCGGGATCATACTTAAGCTGGGCCTGGAGTTCCTTAAGTGGATACTCCAGCTTGACGGTTTTGAGGGTGTGGTTACCCACGTCAAAGCTAATAAAGTCAGGCTTTTTCTGGAGCGGAAAGTAGAATGCCTGCTGACGCTCGTGGATTCTGACGGTGACGGTTTGGACGCCGGCGTTGCCCTGATCGACATAGCCAAACCCAATGGGAATCTTGAGGTCAAACAGTCCTTCTTGCACCTGGGATTTGCCATCGGCAACTTGGGTTTGGGTAACCATTAGCTTCACCAGATTGCTATCGCTGTCCCAGCTGTAGGTCACCCCATAGTCGGGATGACCACCGCGATAGACATACTGATCAAACAGATAGCGCAGATTCTTACCGGTGGCCTTATCGATGGCCCGCAGCACGTCAATTGTCTCGACAGTGCTATGGGCATTGTCCGTCAGCAGGGTTTGAAGCGTTTGGGTAAATAGCCGATCGCCCAGGGCCTGGCGAATCATGTGGTAAACACAGGAGCCCTTTTCGTAAATGTGGCGGTCGTACAGCTCAATGGGCTCGCGATAGATGTGGGTGACCAGCGGCCGACGGTAGCGGCTGGCGTCTTCAGCCAGATAGTCACGGGCGTGGTTGAGGTGGTAATACATGGCCTCGTCTCGACCGTAGGCCTCCTCTAGCCATAGCACCTCAGAGTAGGTGGCCATGCCCTCTTTGACCCAGGCATGGGACCAGTGGTTGATCACAATCAGGTCGCCAAACCACTGGTGGGCTAGCTCATGGGCCACCAGGGTTTCAGACCGCAGATTGTCGAGGGCGGCGCGCTTATCTAGCAGGCAGCGGTCGGTGAGCAGTGTGGTCGTGGTGTTCTCCATGCCGCCAAAGATAAAGTCGGCAGGGCAGGCCTGGTCATAGTTGGAAAAGGGATAGTCATAGCCAAACACCTGGCTAAAGCGCTCCATCATCTGGGGCGTTTTGCCCATGGTGAGCTCAATCTGGTCTTTGCGGCCCTTGGCCACGTAGTAGCGCACGGGACGACCGCGCCATTCGGTTTCGATGCTGTCGTATTCGCCGATGGCCAGGGTCATCAGATAGCTGGGGTGTACCTTGTCCAGCTTCCAGTGGTAGATTTTGGCCTTGCCGTCTTCTTCAGTAGAAATCAGGTCGCCATTGGACAGGGCAACGTACTTTTTCGGTACCCGCACCCGCACTTCGGAGGTGGCCAGCTGTCCGGGATAGTCAAAGCAGGGAAACCAGAACCGGGAGTCTTCATCTTCTCCCTGGGTCCAGACCTGGTAGGGCTTGTCGGGGTAATGCTCGGCGGGTGCAATAAAGTAGATGCCGCGCTGGGGTGCTTTGACGGCATAGGCAATGGTGAGGGTAATGGGTTGCCCCGCCAGGGTGGGTTTACCC
>CALBPH010000627.1 GCA_937899365.1 uncultured Leptolyngbya sp. | reverse complement strand
GCCCCCCTATTAAAAGTCAGCCCATAATGGGGCTATTCTCCATAATTAATACTTCTGTACTTACCAGTCCACACAATGCTCGAATCCGGCCAGGTAGTCCCCATCAAATTTAAGGATCGCGACTTTAGGGTTGTGATCATCGACCCCGACGGACTTGGCCCCGACCGTCCAACCATTGGCGTGGGATATCGCACCATGAGTCGCCATACCAATGTACCCGCCCAAACCTTCGCCGATAGGGTGTCAGAAATCGAAGGGGTAAACTACCTCAAGCTCCCATCTGGCAAGCAGTTTAGGGTGTCAGAAATCAAAGCAAATGACGGTAATACATACCGGGTGATCGAGGCCTCCGACTGGGTAGAACTGGTCAGCGACTGGGCAAAGAATCCTGGGAAGCTGCGGGCAAAAGCCAAAAACGGACTGATCGACTTCTTGGCCTGGTTTGCGGCTGAGGGTCTATATGCTGAGGCCTACACATTTCTCAAGCAGACCTATACCCGTGAGGATAGCGAACGGATTCAGCAATGGCTTGTAGCTCGGCAGGCAGGCAAGCCTGCTAGAAAGGATTGGGCCTACGCCGTCGCCGAACAAGGGGGAAACAATCCCTATAAGTTTGGTAAGTGGACCAACTATGTCTATCGCGGTCTGTTTGGTATGGATGCCAGCGAGATCAAACAAATCTGGGAAGCGCCTGTCTCGGGCTCGCGGCACATTGCTAGAAATTATATTCCTGAGGCATTGGGGCTGGAAATGGTTGAGTACTGCGAAAAGCTAGTGGCTGTATTTGAACTTGACGATTTGGAGCAGGCCCATGATGAAGCTATTCGTATGACCCAGATGAAATTTAGACAACGATTAGACTCCGAACGATTGGGTGGGTAAGGCATTACAGAAGTTAGCCTAGCCCTCCAAAATTTGGTGGCATAATAGCTAAATCATTTTGACATCCAGCACTTTAAGACCTTTTAGGCGATACCTTAGAGTTTCAAATCGGATGGTGTGCAGCACCCACAACCACTGTTAAACGTAGAGTTCATACGTATATCTGAAGTCATTTCCCCGTAGCCCTCCTACCCCATGACCAAGCAAGACAGTCAGACTTCAAGCAGTGTTTATGAGTTGTCCCCCATTCCCCTAGGCAACAAGGGCTACCGCTGGGCAAAACTGATCAATGATGTCTTGACCGCTGACTACCTGCAACAGCTGACCACAGCTATCCAAGAACACTCCAGTCTTCCAGATCTGATCACCCTGCAGCTCTACGAGCACCTAGCCAAGATCTACAAACACAAAGTAGAGCTGACGGTCGAAAAAGAAGGCATTGAGGCCCTCGATCTCAACCAGTCCCATTTCCGTCTCTTGAAAGAAACCGATGGGAAAACCGAACCTCGCCAAAGTGTTGATGTTCACTTAGATGAGCCCTCAATTCAAGACCATCTCAAAGAAGCGCTACTTTTGTTCTTCGAGCGACAAGACTTCCAGGATGAATTTGTTAAAGCCATTGGCTCTAACCTGGTGGTTTGGGCATTAGAAGTAATTGAATCAGAACAGAAAGAAGACTCTTTAGAGACAATTGACCCAGTAGAACTTAAAAAAACAGTTTGCAATTATATCAACCATCCTGAAGCACCTGAATTTTCAGAAAAGCTCAACATGTTTGGGCAGATTTACTGTCAGGACATCACCCAAATTATCGTTGAAGGACTCAATCTCCCCGGCTGTTCTCTCCAAGACTTAGAACAGCTTCTGGGACTGAGACAGCGTCCTGTCTCCGCCGCATATACAGATCTCGCCCTCGCCCAGGTCTTCCCAATTCCCACATCGATTCCTATTGCCAGCAGTATCAAGGCCCAGCTGCGCCCCGAACTATGGCAACGCAATGAAGAAAACCTGGCGGTCTTCCAGCACCAAAGCAAAAGCAACCCTGCCAACTTTATTGAGCACTACATCACCAACCCAGGCGATATTGCCCTATTACCCTGGGAAGCCGCTGAACAGATTATCGACAAATTTGGGTTTGATACCGTCAAACTGCAGCTGATCTTCGCAGCCAGAACCATGGCCGAAAGCGAACCCTGGAAAAGCTCTTTTACCCTCAAAGCAACAGATGTGGTGACTCTGCTTGGATGGGATCGCAACCACAACAGCAGCCTGGCCGAAAAACGTAACACCGTCGCTGCCGCTGCATTTGCCCTATCTTGTTTGATGGTGAAATCCGTTTGGATTGAAGGCCGAGGCAAGCGCAAAGTAGACGCTAGCATGCCCGTTGGTCGGATGTGGGACATCCTGATCGACTCCCATGGTCAAATTGATCTGGCCACCCGCAAAATTGAAAAACCCGAAGAGATTTACATCACCGTCAGCCCTGGCGGCTGGACCAAGCATTTTCTCAACCGGGCCGGAAACCGGGCTAAGGAAGCCCTCCATCAGTTTGGCTTCCTTGCCCGAGACATCCTCAAAATTGATCCGTACCATAACGAACTGGCCCTACGGTTAGCCATCCAACTCACCCTCGATGCCCGCATTCGCGCCAGAAATCAAAATCCCTATGGCTACACCGTCATCAACCTCTTGGAAGAGGTGATCACAAAGACGGACATAAACAATGCCCTCACTGATAAATACAAAGCACGCGATCTCAAAAAGCGCTGGGACAAAGCGCTCACCTTACTGACGGAACTGGGGTGGGAAATCGAATACGATCCCGAAACCTATCCAGAATGGATACGCCCTAACAGCAACGCAACTAAACCACCGGACTGGCGCAAGGTGAAAATCATCGAGCGCCTGATGAGAGCCCAGCTGGATATCAAACCACCCCACCCAATTCCAGTGCTATTGGCCAAACTGAAAAATCCTAAACCCCAAAAGGTTTTGACCACTGAGCCCATCGCGCTGAATGAGCTGACCGGTGAAGTGATTAAAGCTGGCCGTAGAGAACGAGGCTGGTCACGGAAGGAACTGGCTGGTTTTCTGGGAATCAGCGCTGATTATGTTGGCAAACTGGAGCGTGGTGACCGGCAGATTACTGATCAACTCGAAACTAACTTGCGCAAGCTTCTGAAACTGGAGAAAACATAAGGCATTGCTGATCCTCGGTAGGGCTTTAGCTGTCAACAACAGTCAAATAGCAAAAACTACAGATCGACTCATCCTTTAAATCAGCAATCGCAAAAATGACAACAAACACCACTGCTATCTCCAATAAAGCAGTCACTGTCCTACTCTCAAGAACCTAACACCTTTGTCTTACTGAAAGCAGGACTTACGCTCAAAGCTTTGCAGATCAGGCATCTTAAGATAAGACAAGCAAATCCGTATCGGCTCACCTATAGGTCAAAGGGCTAGAATTGCTCGAAAGTTTTGTCTCAATAAGACAGAATTATCCGTATCGACTCACCTGTTAGCAGGGCTGTCTTAACTGCTTGTCTCAATCGCTAAAATTCTCCGCATTCGATCACTTGTCCGTCTTAGTCAAGACAGTGATTGGAGCCGCTAGGGCTAAAGAATATGGGTAAACGTAAAAAATTGCAAGGCAAAGACTGATTTTATCCATATAACCTCACCTCCTAAACGGATTTTGGCGTTGAAATGCCTGAATGCCCCATGGCATTAGATCGTCTAAGCCTTCCAACGCAAGCAATCCAGAAATACTCTGATTTAAAGTTATAAACCCTCACAGCTAACGCCGTCTGCCTGTCTCACTTAAAGACAATTACCTCCGTATCCTTTCACTACTTTTCAGATCAAGGCATGACGCATCTTACGAACTAATTTTTACGTTTTTCTAACAAGACAGCCTGATCCTTATACCATCACCCCAATCTCTCAAATTAACGTAAAAGCTAGGATTTAAGGCAGTTTTACACATCCAGTAACTCAGACAAAAAAGAGACAACTTTATCCGCATACAGTCACTAGTCTTTGACCATCAGCAGAATGAAAGGATTTAAGTTTGTCTCAATTTTTAAGACATCTTTATCCGTATGCAGTCACCTTTTTATTCACAGCAGATCCTATATCCCTTATAGAACAGTACTTACAGCTAGTCTTTGTCAGTTCTACGGATTGCATTAAATCCTAAATCTAGAAAAGATATAAGACACGTATCTCCGTATTAAATCACCTATGTATCATCAGAAGGCTGCAGAGCTTTTAGTAATTTAGAAGCCCTCAAAATACTTATATAGAAGAATGTCAGGTAATTGATCTGGGTTGAGCATCCATCAGAGAACAAAAAAGTCGATTTAGAAAATACAGTCTGTCTTATCTAAAAAAAATGCATAAATTGGCCTCAACTCTTCTCACAGTAAGGATTATAGAGTAAGACAAGTAGTTCCCAATTCACTCACTGATGCATCCTAATCAAGTCTCTTTATATCCGTGTACTATCACCTTATTTCTATAGACCCCTTATCTAGAAAAGGTTTCAGAAATACAAGACAACTAATAAGTTTTAACTAAAGATCGCTTGATAGTTAGTCTGTACTATCACCTGCGATAATTTTGCCCCAGTTCTACTGCGATGTATTCGGGGTGATTGGTCCAGTGCAATGTTGTCTCATTTATGCTGACCATCAACCACCCGCCCAAAGGGGAGGTGGTTGGTCATAGTTGCAGCTGCCTCGCAACCATTTGAATATGTGCAAGAACGAAGCAATCAGTTCCTTGCACTATTTCCCCATCGTCACGATTACATCTATGCCCGTCATCCATCACCGA
>CALBPH010000626.1 GCA_937899365.1 uncultured Leptolyngbya sp. | reverse complement strand
TCTAATTCCCCAGTCGCTATACATTCTAGGATTGTCAAAATATCTTCCATTACTTGGCCAATAAGGGCATTGGTGCGTACTTCAATAACTCCTGGCATGGAATAACCTTGGGCAACTCTTTCATAGGCATATTTAGTGATTGTAGCCGCATCATGGGTTAGCAATACGCGCTGTTCTTGAGCTGCCCAGGTCAATACCGTTGGGTCATCTTTACCGGATAGGGCAACATCTTGAACTCTAGCGATATCAATCTGAAAGGCTACGCCAACGGTAAGCAAAGCAGCTCGGTCAGGTTATTGTGCTCGAATCCACTGTCGAAATTGTTTAACCAAAGCGTTCTCACCTAGGGTTTGATGAGAGGTAAGAAACCGCAAAATATCTGCTGCTGTCAGTAACGTTAGAGCCCGACTATTAGATTGATTGACGTACTCATCATCCTGTAGGACGTGTATTTCTAGACGGCTGCCATCATATCGCCAGATTTCTGGAACACCTAACGCTTTATAGATAGCAAATCGATTTAAAGAACTGCTTGTAATATCAATTTCAACTGCCAAATCTGGTGGCGGTAATTGGGTTAAATCAATCTGCTCTATCCCTCTGACTTGGGGCTCATTTTGAATGTAATAACACTGATCGGGCTCCAATCCGCTGGCAAGATCTTCTCGGTCACAGGTGCGTGACCCCAAACTACGAATTTCCAAATCCAACTCTTCCGTCGCCGCTTCAATCAATCGGCCAATCAGCTATTTGAAGGTTTCATGGGGATCTAGAGGCATCCGAATCTCCAGAGTGCCATGATCATAGGTGAGCCGAATTGCAGGTTCCTGAGCAAAATCACGAATCAGACTCTGATAACTTTGCCAGCTAATATTTTGCAAAACCACACGGTCAGGGCTTTGGATAAGAGTGGCCGTCATAGCGTGCTACTCCTGTGAACCATCAATAGTATTGCCAAAATGATAACAGCGATATCCTTGGCACAAGACCACTTTCAGTATCCGTTTAGCTACAGCTATCCCACGTAGACAATTGGCAGAGCAGAGTGAGCAGAGCTAACGCGTAGCCTCTTTTTATCAGAGTTGGCCAACGCTTTCCCTGAGCCGAGTCGAACGGAGACGCTTTTCTAACCTCATCAATGCAGTCCTGTGACTAAGCTGGATTGTTTGGCCAACACACCATCTTCTAAATAAGTAATCTCATCGGCGGCATCGGTAATGCGCGGATCGTGGGTAATGATGAGTACCGTACAGCCTTTATTTTTCGCTAAGTACTGCATCAGCTCGATCACATCATGGCCTGTGGCAGAATCTAAGGCCGCTGTTGGTTCATCAGCCATAATCAATTCTGGTTCTCCGGCCAATGCACGGGCAATGGCCACCCGTTGCTTTTGCCCACCGGAGAGATCTGCGGGTAGATTGTTGGCCCGATCGCCTAAACCGACTTGTTTGAGCAGGTCAAATGCCTGTTCCTGATTGCCTGGTCCCTTGTAACCCTTGAGCTGTAGCGCTAGCTCAATATTTTCTAGGGCCGTCAGGGCAGGAAACAGGTTAAAGCTTTGGAAAATAAAACCGATGTGATCGCGGCGAAACGCCGTCAGTTCTTTGCGGGAGAGGGTTGTGATTTCTTGGCCCAGCAGCTGCACCTGGCCGGCCGTAGGGGTGAGGATGCCAGCCAAAATCGATAGCAGCGTTGTTTTGCCAGAACCCGATGGTCCCATCATCAGACGGATTTGCCCTGGGGGTATGGCCAGATCAATGCCTTTGAGCACCTTGGTTTCGGTGGTGCCCGACATAAAGGACATTTGGATATTATGTGCTGCGATCGCAACCATTAATTATTAAACTCACACCTCAATCTCGCCTATATCCTGGAACGCTAAGCCTTAAACACGATACCTGGATCTACACGGGTTACCTTTTGAATCGCGAAGATAGCTGACCCAACGCACATCACTACGGTAATGCCAAACACCCCCGCAGCGCTGATGGGGGTAATGAGCACCACAATTCCCTGGGTTGCCGCTGTCCAAGTTCCGACACTCCAACACAGCAGCAACCCAGGTATGTAGCCCAAAACCGCCATCCACAGCGACTGTTCTAAAATCACGCTATAGATGTCCCAATCTGATGCGCCCATCGCCTTAAGGGTGCCAAATTCCCGCAAATTTTCAGAAACTGATGTGTACAAAATCTGGGCTACCACCACCATGCCCACAAGCACACCGACGATTGCCCCTAGCCCTAAGATAAAGCCAATACCTGTACGGTTTTGCCAATAGGCTTGGGTGGTATTAAGCAGCTCGTACTTGGTAAATGCCTTTGTCCCTGGCAAAGAGCTTTCTATGCGCTGTTTGAGGGTTGATAACTCTTCCCCCGGTGCCGCTTTGATCAAAACATAGGTTACAGGCGCGTCTGAATTTAGCGGTTCTGGATCAACCACCTCGGCATTGCCCGTATCTTCATCGCGTTGAAAGGAATTGACACAGGTAATGTCACCCTCCCCTAGCTGGCAGGTTAACCCCGATGAAAAGCCAGAACTGATATAAGCATTCGCATTGACCAACGAGGTAAACACAAATTTGCTAGAAACTAATGACTGACTATCGCGAGTCAACCCAACCACCATGACTGGCAGCTGGCGAATACGGGCCATATCCCCCACCCCATCAATGCGGAAGGAACGCATATTAGTCCGGTCAATCAGGGCTGAATAGGGGGCATTTAAGGCCTCAATTGCAGTGTCAGAGACCTGACCTGGTCGAAATAGCTGACCATTGGGGTCAAAGCCAAATACCCGCAGCGTTGTGAGCTTACCATCCGAATACCAGCGTCCTGAGCCGATGGTAAGGGCTTCTGCCAGCGCCACACCTTCAATATCCCGTGCTCTTTGTACCTGCACATAGGGGAAGGGTTCGGTCAGCTCAAAGTTGACAATATTTTCTGAAGCGACCCAAATATCAGCGGCAGAGCTGTCGATGAGCAGGGTAGTTGAACGGGTAAAGCCCTTGAGAATTCCGGTTTGGATGGTGACCAGACTGACGGCAAACATAATGCCTGCCTGGGCAACTAAAAACCGAGGCAGGTCTTTGAGTAGGTTTTTACGGGCCAGGGAAACCATAGGTCAGACTACAAAAGCGGGTTGCCCGCAGTGGGTCTATCTTAGCGGGAAACCATGCATTACCAGGATTACGCAGGATGGAATCAAAACTGGCCTACTGCTTATCTGGGGGCCGGGTCTGAGGTTTTGGGACAGAATGTGGCTGATACAAATCGGTCGATACCGGCTAAATCTGGATGAATCTGAATCTCGTCGTATATTTTTTGAGCCTCTAACAAGGCGGCAATTGTCTGGGCCTGTCCCTGCATATGCTCGGTGATCCACAGACCACCGGGCTGTAGAAATTTTGGGGCCTGCTCTACCAGCAGACGAATGTCATTGAGTCCGTCATTACCGCCATCTAAGGCCTGATGGGGTTCATGGGCCACCTCGGGGTCTAATGCCGTTACTACTTGACTCGGGATGTATGGCGGATTGGTGATCACACCGGACAGCTGACCTTGCCAATCTGTCAAAGAATCAAACCAGCTGCCCTGGTAAAACTGGATATTTTCCCCCTGGTTACGGCTCGCATTCTGACGAGCTACCGCTAAAGCTGCAGCGCTTATGTC
>CALBPH010000625.1 GCA_937899365.1 uncultured Leptolyngbya sp. | reverse complement strand
GTCGGGGCATCCCTACGGCGCTCCCAGGCATTTGGGTGGGGTGGGGTCTGCCTTATGCTGGAGGCCACCAGCGCATCCTTTCCGCTGTACTCCGGTGGCTTAATGAAGCTGGCTCAGTGGATGGGGTTACGGACTATTGCTTGGGGTCAAGGGATTGGTCCGCTAAATCGGCGGGGCAGCCAGTGGATTACGCGCTGGGCGTTGCGCAGTTGTGATGCGGTCAGCGTTCGCGATGGCGCTTCGGCGCAGCTGTTAACTGATTGGGGCATTAACTGTCAGCTGGCTCCAGATCCGGTCTGGGCCCTGAAGTCGTCCCATTTGCCGGGGTTTGCGGACTTACATGCTCCACGAATAGCCGTTGTCTTGCGGGGACATGCTCAACTAACCCCTGACCGGCTGACAAATTTGACTAAAGCTATCGTTGATTTTCAGACGGCTACCCAGACTTGTGCGGTGTTGCTGCCATTTCAGCCGCTAAAGGACGGTGCGATCGCAACCCACATTGCCCAACATCTCAGCGGCCCCCACGAGATTATCCAGGTGGACAACCCAGCCCAGCTCAAAGGTATCTTTCGCGGCATTGAAATGGCCATCGCCATGCGGTTTCACGGTGTGGTCATGGCTGTTGCCGAGGGCTGCCGCTGCTTTGCCATTAGCTATGATCCTAAGGTCACCCAGATTATGCAAGAACTGTCGCTACCGGGCTGGGGCCTTGCGTCTACCGACCCTCTGCCACTGATACCAGACAATGCCAGCACCATGACCCAGCAATGGCTGGAGCATTATGCCAATGGAGAGGGGCTGAGTGATGTGCAGGTGCGCTCTCACGTCGATCGTGCCCTGCTACATGTGGCGTTACTCACAAAAGCTCTGATAGAGCAGCCTTACGGCTAGAAAACAGTCACTGTCTGTGATGTAATGTGAACTACCTTAACTTTTAATACATTTTCTGCTATTGATAAAATGCTCGTATTTACTGATATACAGGCATTTTGTAACAATTAGCTAGTGTTAATCAATTTTTCTGTGTTAACACTATGGAGAGATTGGCGTAAGATGCCATCGTCTCCGCTTTATCATTGCGGTGCTCTAGGATGTTCTACCCAGCTAAGTCAAACGACAGCCTCTCCGATCAAGAGAGCAACGCCCTGGGCGTTTCGTCCCATGGGATACAGATGTCTGTTGACCAGTCGGACAACAATAGCTGGCAGACCGTTCATTTCCCCGGCACAGTCGATGCCGATCAACTTTCAGGGCCCACACCTCATTTGCGGACCAACCCTATGGATTCTTCTAGCACTCACCAAAGCAACAGCACCTCCAATAGTCAGACTTCTACCCTTGAGCAATCCAGTCAGCGAGAGGCCGAGTTGCTCAACTTGGTGCGGGATCTGAACGAATGTAACGATGTCCTGTTGGCCAAGGTATCTCAGTTAGAAGAGTCCCTAGAGCGGTCACAGGCTGCTCTGCAAGCCGAAATTGATCGCTCGGGGCCGCTGCCCGTCGGCGATCGTGAAATTGTTCAGCTAGTAACGGAACTAGAGCAAAGCAATCAGGCGCTACAGCATCACCAGATGCGAAGCGAAACTCTTCAAACGGAGCTCAATGCATTTCGAGAGCGCACTACCCAGCTAGAAACTGAGCACACAGCCTTGGTCCGGCAACATACGGAACAGTCCCAGGAGCTACTACAGGCAAATACAAACTGTCGTGATTTAAGGGCACGTCTTCAGCGTCAGCAGCGCTACACCCTACAGTTCAAAGCTGCTCTAGAAAAGTGCCTAACCATGTCAACGGAGTCATCAAATAGCTCTGTAACCGTTGATGCGCCGGGCATAACCATGCCCAAAATCGAAGAAATTCGCCCTTGGGAATCTGCCCTGGGCTATGGCAGGCTAGACCCACAGCTAGAGTCGATGATTCGTGGTGTTCAAGGCGGAGGCACACAGCCTTCCCGAGCTACTGCTAGCCTAGAAAATGAAGCAGAAGATCAGCTGTGGCACGATTTAGCTCGGGTGGTGGACCCCTCTGAGCTGCCGACCGACTCAGCACTACAGACTGGGGCTGCCCAAGAAAAAACGGCACGTTTCTCTGAACGGTTAGAGGATGAGAGTGGTAGCCAGTTTACCGAACCATCTCCCTGGGGCCAGGGCTCTGACCTGTCTGCCCCGAGTCCTATGGCTGCTACGAACACCATTGAGGCCTCAGTGATCGACGCATTGCCCCCTGACCTGATTGATGCGCCTG
This sequence comes from uncultured Leptolyngbya sp., assembly GCA_937899365.1. Classification (GTDB taxonomy): domain Bacteria; phylum Cyanobacteriota; class Cyanobacteriia; order Phormidesmidales; family Phormidesmidaceae; genus Leptothoe. The sequence goes on along the minus strand of CALBPH010000625.1, from coordinate 1,277 downwards.
TTGAAACGTCAGAAGACTCTCCCCAGCTGTCTTCTCAGGCCAGTGAAATCTTAGCCCGACTTCAGGCAACCAAGGCTGTCGATGCGGCCGAGACTTATTTACCCGCGATGTCTTCTGCCCAAAGTAGCCCGTCGCCCCTGGTTAACCCACTCAAACCCCAGAAGCGAATCGGCTCGCTGTCGGCTATCGATCTACCAAACTTTCCTCGGCTTAAAAAGCAGTCCCCTCAAGCCAAGGTTTGATAGAAACTTTTTTCGTAATTCCTAAAAATAAAATCTTTTTTTAAGTCAACTTAGGTTAGACTTTGTTAACTTCTGGTCAATATGCTAAGAACAGCGGGTAATGATTGCCTGCTGTTTCTGGCTTATGGGTATCTCGGATAAATGTGCCTGGAGATATTAGCCCAGATAGAGTAACCTGCGGGTTTGCCTTAGCCCATCAGGCGGCGATTGCATCTTACCCATACAAATAATATGAGTCCGTCATCTTTAAAAACTGTTTTAGAAAGCTCTCCATCTGCCAAGTCTGTTAGCGATGCTCACATCGCAACAGCAATTCTCAATGTCATTGAGACCGCCCGTTCCCAGGGACAAACGCTGGATGATGTCATCACTGAACTGATGACAGATGACTCCCTGCTAGACCCGAAAAGTCGGCATTTGCTGGGGGATATCTTGACCCAGGCATGGAATACGCTCTAGAGGATTGTTCGTCAACTTAATAATGTTTTGCCGCTGCTGATTTCGGGTGTGAATCGCTCTGTAGAGCCTACATGCTATTGGCTGTTTGCCGAGTAAATTCTTACTCGGTTCGGCCTGTCGATGAGTTAGCTAGCGTCTGTAGTACTGTCTCCTACGGCCATTTGTAACACCATGGGTTCGCCGCCAGATTGATGATATTTGTCGGCCCATTTCCGTAAGAGCAAATCTAATTCATCAAGGGCCTGCTGACGATTCTCTGATGGAATATCTAGAGACTCAAGCACCCTCATAGTGCCATCTTTACGAGCGACCCATTCGTGCATAAGGCGAAAATAGCGAGCCGTATCCTCGATCATGGTGTACGTTCTTTCAGCATCATCCGTGGGAATGTAGGAAGCTCGGGCCAGGGCATAAAAAGGCATTCCCCACGGTGAGTCAATGCGGGATACGGTACCCGAATAGATCAGGCGTCGTCGGATATGTTCGGCCAATGCTTCACTGAGGGGAAGCTGCCGTCCGCTGGGAACAGCTTCCTGGGAGCGGGCATGGAGGAACTCAATGAGTTCGGCAAACTCG
>CALBPH010000624.1 GCA_937899365.1 uncultured Leptolyngbya sp. | reverse complement strand
CGACAAGACAGTAGGGCAACCCCGGCGAAGACCACGGCCGCCGCCACCCCATCCAAGCCGGCAGCCTTAACCACCAGGCCAATAAAATGACATGGCCCGCCCCAATGTGAACGATTTTGCGTGTGATTTCAGGCCCATACCCCAGCCGTCTAGCGCCTTCAGATGCCCCCCCAATCAGCATCAGCCAGGCCAGCACCAGCCCCACCTGCCAGCCGTATACGGCTAACCCAGTCTCCAGTTGACTCATTTGTTACGTACATTTGCGTGGAACACCCAACGCGATTGTAAATCGTACACTGCGTCCTTTTTCAATGCGGTTTCCCAAACACCCTTAGACTGCTATCTTGATGGGGAAATTCAGTCACTAAAACAGTCATATCGCATGGGCAATACCTACAAGCGCGTCCTCCTCAAACTCAGCGGCGAAGCTTTAATGGGCGAACTCGCCTACGGCATAGATCCAAAAATAGAAGATGCCATCGCTAAGGAAATTGCTGCTACCGTCGAGCAAGGCGTGGAAATTGCCGTTGTCGTGGGCGGTGGCAACATTTTTCGAGGAGTCAAGGGGGCGGCCTCTGGCATGGATCGGGCCACCGCCGATTACATTGGTATGCTAGCCACCGTCATGAATGCCATGACGCTGCAAGATGCCCTAGAGCGGATCGAAGTACCCACGCGAGTACAAACTGCCATCTCCATGCAGGAAATGGCCGAACCTTACATCCGGCGGCGAGCCATTCGCCATTTAGAGAAGAAACGGGTGGTAATTTTTGGCGCGGGATCGGGTAATCCTTTCTTTACCACCGACACCACCGCCGCCCTGCGTGCCGCTGAAATCAGTGCTGAAGTATTGCTCAAGGCCACTAAAGTGGATGGCGTTTATGATAGCGATCCCAGCACTAACCCTGAGGCAAAGCGCTATACCAGCTTGACCTACAGCCATGTTCTAGCGAAAGATCTTAAAGTCATGGACGGTACGGCCATTGCTCTGTGTAAAGATAACAACATCCCCATCATGGTGTTTAACCTAGCCGTTGATGGCAACATTCAACGTGCCATGTCTGGGGAGCCAATTGGCACAATTGTGGGAGGATCTTGTGAAGTTAGCTGACATTAACGACGTAGAACAGGCGATGCAGAAGGCTGTTGAGGCCACTAAGCGCTCGTTCAACACCATTCGCACCGGACGCGCCAACGCATCTTTGTTGGATCGGATTTCCGTTGACTACTACGGCAGTCCTACACCGCTGAAGTCCATGGCTAACATCAGCACCCCCGACCCCAGCACGCTGATGGTACAGCCCTACGATGCCAGTATCCTCAGTCAGATTGAAAAGGCGATTTCCCTGTCCGATGTGGGCCTGACACCCAATAACGATGGCTCCGTCATTCGACTAAATATTCCCCAGCTCACCAGCGAACGTCGTAAGGACTTTGCCAAACTAGCGGGCAAGTATGCGGAAGAGGGGCGAGTGGCCATTCGCAACGTTAGACGCGATGGCATGGACTTTGCCAAAAAGCAGGAGAAAAGCGGTGACCTGTCTGAAGATGAATCCCGTGATTTACAAGATCAGGTACAGAAACTTACCGATCAGTACATTAAGACGGTCGATAAGGCCCTAGAGGATAAAGAGAAAGAAATCATGAAGGTCTGATCTCACGTTGCATCCAGCGTTCAATCGCAACTCAGACTATTGGCTCTTATTAGCTGCTCCTGCAAACTTTGATCGCCACAGCCGCTTAATATGATGGGCGTTGCTGTCTTTTGGAAAGACTTAATTTAATAAAGTCTGACGACTCTCTCATTTCAGAGTGATTTGTCCCATCAGTCAGTAGCGTCACATTGAGTGGGTCATATCGGGAGTGCATCATGTTTGACTGTATCGTCGTAGGGGGTGGTCCTGCGGGGAGTACCACTGCGTACCAACTGGCTCAGCGAGGGCGCTCTGTACTGCTGCTTGAAAAGCATAGCTTGCCCCGTTATAAACCCTGCACCGGTGCGATCGCACCCAGCATTGCCAGCTGGTTAGATTTTGACATCACCCCAGCCATTGACCAAAAGCTACGCCACGTTCGCTACACCTGGCAGTTAGACGACCCGGTTGAAGCGGAGCTCGAAACCGAAGAGCCCATGTGGATTGTCCGTCGTGATGTATTTGACCAGTGCCTGGTCGATCAGGCGCTCAAGGCGGGCACAACCCTTAAAGACGGCACGGCTGTTGTGGGCATAGCGTTTAAAGACGACGCTTGGACCGTACATACTGACCATGGCAGCTACGCTGGTCGCTATCTGGTGGCAGCCGATGGTGCCGATGGCCCCATGGCCCAGTGGCTGGGATTTAAATCCGAAAAAGCACGTCAGAGCTACGTGCATGAGATCGACTTGCCCACTCCCCTAGAAACCCCCACTATGGCGTTTGAATTTGGCCTGGTTAAACAAGGGTGCCTGTGGGATTTTCCCAAACGCCAGCGCCATTCCCTAGGTATTACTCGCTTCCTAGGGGATACCCTCAAAAATCCAGAACAATCCTTAGCCACCTACGCCAAGTCCTTGGGGAGTGACCCAGAGACCGGTCAGCTTTATGTCCACGGTCTTAAGCTTTGGAATGGCAATCGCCCACTCCACACCCGGCAGGCTCTTCTCGTGGGCGAAGCCGCAGCCCTGGTTGATCCCATGACTGCCGAAGGTATTCGCCCCGCCATTTTTAGTGGCATCAAGGCCGCCGCTGCTATTGACAGGGCGTTGGCCGGAGATGCCCAGGCACTGGCCCACTACAGCCAAACTATCCACGACGAATGGGGTAACGATATTCAGTGGAGTCAGCGTATTGCCAACATCTTTTTTCGGATGCAAAAAATTGGCTATCGAGTCGGCATCAAACGCCCAACCGCCACTAAACGATTGGGACAGCTGTTGGCCGGCGAAATTCGTTACGCAGACCTGGCCAATCGAGTAATTAAGCGAATTAGTGGCAGTTTTCTGCCAGGGCGAGAGACCTAAGTCTCATTTTCTAAAGGTTAGAAAGTCATCCTTACCAAGACGAATAAATCATATTGATTTCTATGTTGATAGCCCTTAGAAAATGGGCGTGATTGCCACACTCTGCTTACACAAAAAACTTCCTAAAAAAGTATCGAAAATGTCTAACTATATAAAATAAACCTTTAGATATATTCGATTGTTAATGGAGCTGCTAAACACATTCTTTACAAGAATAATAACTTTTATATTTTGTGGTGTTGATTTTTTCGTCTGTTTTTAATCTTCCCTAAGAGCTTAAAAACAGGCTGGGGTAAGCCTCTGACGACAGCGGGGATCGCTTATGAAAAGGGCGATCCCCGTCTTTCTTGTAACTTTTGACACATTGTCGGCCCAGCAAGAACTTGGCATAATTAAAACCTGCCTGTCTTTTTATTAATTCCTATGAATACTGTGATTCAAACTATTCATTGTCCAACCTGCGGCAAGCTCGCCGAACGTCACCATTTAAACAAACAGCAGCTCACTCGAACTCAATGTGCGAACTGCGATTACTTAATGATTGTTTGTCAGAGGACTGGAAAAGTTATTGAAGCTTATGCGCCCGGTATTGCAGGAGCAATGGCTAGCTAAACAAGCGTATAAATGTCTGGAAATAATAACAAACTGGTTTCTCTTAACCAATCGTTTTGTTGCCACTCTAATTGCCTATTTTGGATGCTCGCAGTTGACCACAGGCAGCATCCTTTTCTAGGCCCCGTGAATACCGTACGCTCACGGCAATGCCTGACGCTTTTAATCTATCGGTAAATTGGTTGACCCGTTTACGTGAGGGGCGCTGATAGTCCACTTCATCAATGGGGTTGTAGGGAATTAAGTTGACATGGCTTTGAAAGCCACGCAGTAGTTGACTCAGCTCCGCAGCATGTTCTTCGCAGTCATTTAACCCAGCCAGCAAAATATATTCAAATGTGACCCGGCGGCCCGTAATGGTCACATACTCACGGCACTCATCGAGGAGGGCTGTGAGCGGATATTGCTGGGCGCTAGGGATTAACTCAGTGCGTAGAGACTGGTTAGATGCGTGGAGGCTGACGGCCAACGTGATTTGTAGATGATGCTCGGCTAGTCGACGAATTTGCCCTGGAATTCCCACCGTGGAAACGGTGATGCTACGCTGACCAATGCCAATATCCTGGTTGAGACATTTGACGGCATTGACAACATTATGAGCATTGATCAGCGGCTCCCCCATGCCCATAAAAACAATATTGCTCACCCGTTGCTCAAAGGCCTCTTGCACCGTTAGGACCTGGTCAACAATCTCATGGGTGGCCAAATTACGAATAAACCCCCCTTTACCCGTGGCACAAAAGTCACAGGCCATGGGGCAGCCTACCTGGGATGACACACAGACAGTGAGACGTTTGTCGGTGGGAATACCAACGGCTTCGATGATGTGCCCATCCTCTAGCCGCAACAAAAACTTAACCGTTTGATCGGGGGCTATGGAACGATGGTGAATGTCAGAACGGCCGACGGACACCTGCTCCATGGCCTGACGCCAGTCTTTGGGGAAAACAGTAATATCGGCTAAGGTGCGAGCCCCTTTGTTGTACAGCCACTGGTGTAGCTGCTTACCGCGATAGGCTGGCTGCCCTTGCCCCTGTACCCAATCAGTCAGCTCGGTTTGACTCATGCCCAAAAGAGGGCGTGAAGATGATGGCGTGGTTAGTGAACTGTCCAGGGTAGAAACCATGATTAAAGTCAGTAGGAATGGGGCCAGACCAATCTGTCGGCACTATATCTTAGAAGATCTTGGTCAAGCCTGAAATCGTAGCAAGCGAAAACCCAGCGTACTTAACGCTTACCCCAGTATGGATAATTTAAATCTATAAACAGCCTATAGCCCAGCCCAGCCGATCGGCTTAATTGTTAGCATCGGGAGCTTCATTAATCAGGTCCACTAATCCTTCTGTAAGTGCCCGAGGATCCATAAAGACAACCTTTGAGTTGTCGCTTTCGCCCAGCTTCTGGTTGGCATCCACATAGCGCTGAGCGATTAAAAACTTCATGATATCTCCCTGGCTGAGCTGACCGTCAAAGGCCTGGGAGATTAGCTTCATTGACTGAACATTTCCCTCTGCTTCTAAGATCGCCGCCTGCTTTAGACCTTCGGCTTTGGTAATGGCAGCGCGCGTTGCGATCGCAGCCGCCTGTTCCAGTCGCATGGACTCTTCTACTTCGGGGGGAATTTCGATTTGTTGCACTTCCACCCGATTGACCTTTACCCCCCAGGGCTCTGTTGCTTCATCCAGCACATCCAGCAGAGCTTTGTTGATCGATTCCCGTGAGGAAAACGTCTCTTGCAAGTCCATCTTACCGATTTCAGACCGAAGGGTTGTAATCACCAGTTCTTCAATGGCTTGCTCTACATCTTCAATGGCGTAATAGGTTTTCTCAAGGTCTAAAATACGCCAGTAGATAACGGCATCAACATCCACATTAACGTTATCTCTAGTGGTGGCGCTTCTCGGCTTGCTGTCTAAAATCTGCTCCCGCAGCGTATCTTCGATCACCAGGGCATCTAGCAGCGGCACAATAAAGTTCACCCCAGGATCTAGGGTGGAACGGTAGCGTCCTAAGCGTTCTATTAAAGCTGCATTACCTTCTTTAACGACCCTGACAGAGCCAACTGAGTAGCCAATAACTATTAATGAGAGGATAGCGAGAATAGAAGAGCCCATGGGGAACCGGAGCGCTAGCGCAATGGATGAATGTGCTCATGGATAACACATCTTTTGAGTTTCTGTCTAGCGTACAGTAAGGAAATTGAGATACTCTACCCTCCGTGTGATGTCAGTTCTTAAACGATCACCCTCTAAATCAGCAACGGCGAAAAAATAACTGTGCGGCACGTCATGAAACATATCAGGTTAAAGGGTCCTGCATTGGGAGGACTGATCCTGCTGTTGGGGCTGGGTATCTGGGGGGGCGCAGCCCTGGCGGAAACTTCCCATAGCGGCTGCTATGTTGAGGATGAGACTGGACAACGTTATGACCTGGGTGCCTTGTGTGTCGTCCCCAGTGGGGGCGAACCTGTTTTGCAAACGGGGGATGTCCAAGTTACCTTGCGTTGGAACACCAGCGATGATTTAGATCTCATTGTGGTTGATCCGGCTGGCAGTATTGTCGATTTTGGCACCCCCACCTCACCCTCCGGTGGTCAGCTGGATGTGGATGCTAACGGCTTTTGTGAAACCCAGGAGTTTTCCCCCGTTGAGAATATCTTTTGGCCAACGGGGGAAGCCCCTAATGGAGACTATTTGGCCTACGTTACCCTGGCGATTCCCTGCACATTAGAAGACCTGGCCAATACTAATGCTACGGCTGCAAATGCCGCCTATGACACCCTTGAAGTGCCCTATACCCTAACAATTTTGAGTGAAGGGGTCACAACAACCTATGACGGTACCAGTAGACCGGAAGAACTTGGGGTGAATTATCCCTTTCGGGTAGGTCCATTGGTCGAGCCTACCGAGGAAACTGTTCCTGAAACGGCTCAGCCTGAGGATGGGTTAGAACTGCCTAGCTTTGAGCCACCGGAGCTGTAGTGGGCCTTTAGCGACGGCTTTGGCTAAAGGGGCCTTGTCCTTTGGGAAATAGACCCAGCAGCGGACCCAGGACGACACCAAAAACAAACCCGCCAGCATGGGCCCAGTAGGCGACACCGCCTGCCCCCATGTCAGCATTGGCTCCCAGGCTAGCCACTCTGTAAAAAGCTTGTTGGACAAACCTCCAGCCTAGGAAGAAGAT
>CALBPH010000623.1 GCA_937899365.1 uncultured Leptolyngbya sp. | reverse complement strand
CCTGGCCCTCGTTCTGGGGCGTGGGGTCCTGCTAGTGCTTGCTGGCAACGCCACGCCAGGTGACCTACTGGTCTTCCTCACCTACCTCAAGGTGGCCTTTAAACCCATGCGACAGCTGGCCAAATACACGGGACAAATTGCCAAGGCCGTCGCGTCTGGAGAACGGGTAATCGCCCTATTGGAAACAGTGCCTGACGTCCAGGACATGAAAGGAGCTATTCCTGCTCCTACTTTTCGAGGTAAAATCCAGTGCAACAACGTTACCTTTGCCTACAACCCAGAACAGGGGATTCTGCGCCACCTCACCTTTGTCGCCCAGCCGGGGGAACAGGTGGCCATTGTCGGTCCGTCCGGCGGTGGTAAGTCTACCCTAATTAGTTTGTTATTACGGTTTTATGACCCCATCGAAGGGGGTGTCCAGATCGATGGTCATGACCTGAGGGAGTATACCCTGACGTCTCTGCGACAGCAGATTAGCATTGTGCTACATCATAGTGTTGTATTTGCCACCAGCGTTCGCGACAACATTGCCTATGGTGCCCTCGGAGCCAAGGATGCAGATATCGAGGCCGCCGCCCGTTTAGCCAATGCCCACGACTTTATTATGGACCTGCCCCAGGGCTACGACACTATCTTGGGCGAACGGGGAGCCACCCTCTCGGGGGGACAACGCCAGCGCATTGCCATTGCCCGAGCCGCCATTCGTCAGGCCCCCATTGTCATTCTCGATGAACCCACCAGCGGTCTTGACAGCGCCAGTGAAGCCCTAGTGAGCGACGCCCTCCATCGGCTTAGCCAGGGTAAAACCAGCTTCTGGATCTCCCACAATCTGAGCACGGTGCAACATGCCGATCAGATTCTCTATGTCGAACAGGGGTGCATTTTAGAACGGGGAACCCACAGCCAGCTGATGGCCCAGGCTGGACGCTATGCCCACATGTATAAATTGCAATCCGGTAGTTATTTGTCGAGCTATGCGAACTGACACCAGCCGCATTATTTTAGTCCGCCACGGACGCAGCTCCTTTAACGATCAGGGGCGCTACCAGGGTAGCTCCGATACGGCGGTCCTCACCCAGCAGGGCATCGAAACCGCCCAACAGGTGGGAGACTATCTGCGGCCAATCTCCATTAATGCGGTGTACACCAGCCCACTGGCGCGGGCCAAACAAACCACAGATGAGATTCTTAAAGCAATGGCCGATAGGCGGCCCAAACCCATTACCGTCAGCAACGATCTGCGCGAGATCGATCTGTCTGTGTGGGAAGGCCTTACCTATGGGGATGTGCGACAAAATCATCAGCAAGCCTATAAATGCTGGCAACAGCACCCCCATGAGTTTAAGCTGCCAGCAGCTAATAATACCTATCACTATCCGGTCAAAGACCTCTACCAGCGCGCCCAACTGTTTTGGGCCCATACCCTGCCCCTCCATAGAGGGAAAACTGTTCTAATCGTTAGCCACGGGGGGACAAACCATGCCTTAATTAGCACAGCCTTAGGTCTCTCTGCCAAAGATCATCACTGTTTACAACAGTCCAACTGTGGCATCAGCACCTTAGAGTTTTCGGGTCTGGGGGTACAGCTAAAGCAGCTCAACCAGACCAGGGCCATTCAAGAAACTCTGCCCAAGCTCAAGGCGGGTAAGCAGGGGCTGCGGCTATTGTTGCTGGCCGAGGATAGCCTCACCATGAGTGCCTGTAAACAGCTGGCCCATCGTCTAGCTGCCATCAAACTAGATGTTTGCCTTTCGATAACGGCTGGACAAAAATGGTTGCCTATTTTGTTGCCGTACCAGGATAAAACCATCCGGTTTACCGTTGAACAGGATGATTTCCTGCAGGCCGGGAAACAGCCATGGCCTGAGGCATTTTGCTCTACCGATGAGCTGATCACTGGGGTTGCGATCGCACCCACCACCAGCATCCAAACCCTACTCATCCAAACCCTTGGCGGTCGCCCCTACGAAGGCTCCAAACTCTTGCTCAAGCCCGGTCACCTCAGCGTTATCCACTATCCCAACAACCACCGTCCCATCGTCCAGGCCATCAATATATAGGTCTAGCTCTTTCCATTCTCATGACATACAGACGTTCCATGGAACGTCTCTCCCCATATCATTCATCCCCAGGAGTCTTTCCCATGGCTATTCTTGTTACCGGTGCTGCCGGATTTATCGGTTATCACGTTGCCCACACCCTACTCAACCAGGGCCACTCAGTCATCGGCATTGACAACCTCAACACCTACTACGACGTTCGCCTCAAACAAGCGCGTCTAGACCAGCTTAGGCCCCATCCCCAATTTCAATTTCACCAGCTCGACATTGCCGATCGCGCCGGTCTCCACCATTTATTTGCCCGCCATACCCCAGAACGGGTCGTTCATCTCGCCGCCCAGGCAGGTGTACGCTACTCCCTCGAAAATCCCCATGCCTATGCCGACAGTAATCTTGTCGGCTTCGTCAACATTCTCGAAGGCTGTCGTCATCACCCAGTCAAACATCTCGTGTTCGCCTCCTCCAGCTCTGTATATGGTGCCAACCGACAGCTCCCCTACGCCGTCAGCCACAATGTAGACCATCCCCTCAGCCTTTATGCCGCCACCAAAAAGGCCAATGAACTCATGGCCCACACCTACAGTCACCTCTACGGTTTACCAACAACGGGGCTGCGCTTTTTCACCGTTTATGGTCCCTGGGGTCGTCCAGATATGGCCCCGTTTAAATTTACCAAGGCCATCATCGAAGGACGCCCCATCGATGTCTATAACCATGGCCACATGCGGCGTGACTTCACCTACATCGACGATATTGTTGAAGGCGTAGTGCGCACCCTCGAGCATAGCCCTCACCCCAGCGACCGGCACACAGTTGATCCCGGCCATAGCCACGCCCCCTACCGCATTTACAATATCGGCAATGGTCACCCGGTGGAGCTCATGCACTTTATTCAGGTCATCGAAAACTACCTGGGCATCAAAGCCAAAACAAACATGCTGCCGATGCAGCCAGGTGATGTACTAGAAACCTGTGCCGATGTCACGGCCCTACAGCAGGCCGTAGGCTTTCAACCCACTACCCCGTTAGACCTGGGCCTCCCTAAGTTTATCGACTGGTATCACCATCACTATCAGCTCAGCCCCCTACCCCTAACGGCATAGATTATGGGTCCCCCAAGAACAGCGTAATTATGAGGGGACCGTAAAAACACGCCATAAAAAAACACAAAAGACTACATTAGAATTTATCCCCACCCAATGCCTAGAAACGTTCTAATAATCATCAAAATAGTTTGAATTAAAGCCAAAATCCTCATTTTCAGATAGCAAAAAAAAATTACCCATTTATACTGAGTTTTCTTGATGAGAACTATCCTATGATTTGAGACAAGTAGTCAAAGACCGCTGAGATGCCCCCCGCAGCGAATTATCGAGGCTACTTTACCGACACCGGTCCCCCAAGACTAGTCCTTATGAAAGCACTCTCATTTGCGCTTCATTAGACTCTTAGATGGGTATGCCATCTTTAAATAGTGTTGATCGGTGCCGCTACTGACATATTCAATTCATACAGCTCAGTCCCTCAAGCTAGCTGAGGGCTCCAACCACATCAGGGAAATATCAATCGTTGCTAATTTGAGGACTAATTCCCTCAGCTATCTGAAAAACAACCAGAGGTTCTGGGCTTAGATCATTCCAACCATCAGCAACGCGCAAAAAACGCATCTGGACTCAGGTCCACGGCCTGATTGGCCGCTACTATCCCATTGTCTCGCTGCTAAATTTTGGATAGTTCCCATGACTGCTACCTTGCTTGAGCCACGCACCGCAACCAGAGCGCCATTGCCAGCTTCCATTACCATTGTGGTTGCACCACGAGAAAATTTTGGTTACACACAACAATCCTTAGAAAGTATCTACCAATATACTCACCTGCCATTTGAACTGGTATATGTTGACGCTGGATCGCCAAAGCATATTCACAAATATCTAGTGCGGACAGCAACCAGGCTTGGTTTTACGTTGCTGCGTACCGAACATTTCCTAGCCCCCAACCAGGCTCGAAATCTGGGTCTGAGTCAAGCAACAACAGATTACGTAGTATTTATCGATAACGATATTCACGTCTCGGCTGGCTGGCTAGAAAAGCTGTGGCAGTGCGCTCAAGAAACAGAGGCGACAGTCGTCTGTCCACTTACCTGCATTGGCAAACCGCTACACAATCGGATTCATTTAGCAGGGGGCGAAGCCAGAATATTTATGGATATTAAAGGCGATCAGATTCGTCGTCGACTTTATGAAAAACGATTTCTGGTTAACCGCTCGGCAGCTGCCATTAAGCATCAGCTCTACAGGCGCTCCTGTGAGTTTGCAGAATTGCACTGTCTGTTAGTTAAGCGAGATATCTTTGAGCAAATTGGCTACTTAGATGAAAAGCTGTTGGGTAGCCAAGAAGACATGGACTTTTGTCTAAACGTCAATCGGGCAGGGGGGCAAATGTTTTGTGAGCCCACTTCAGTTGTCACCCATGTCCCTTCAGCCTCCTATCGCTGGTCAGATCTGGCTTACGTTATGCTGCGCTGGAGCGATAAGTGGGAAGTAGAAAGTCTCATGCACTTCCAACAAAAGTGGGACTTGGATATGGACCAGTATTTTATGCAACGTTACAAGCAGCTGGGCCATCGTCGTCATCAAACCGTTTTATATCCGCTACTGCGTCAGCTGACTGGGGGCAGTACCATTGCCTGGCTAGAAACCTTCGCCATTGGTCTAGAACGGTGGTTCAATCAGGTAATTACCGACCGCTATAGACAACGCCCGAAGAACACCGTCAGAAAATTAACACCCGCTACTACATCACCTACCCGCAAATCTCTGGTCAAACAAAAGCTTCGATTATCAGCCCTAAAGCAGCATAGCGCCCCGGTCCGACTATCTCAGCCCCATTTAATGTCCCATTAGCCAGCCGGTAGCCCCCTCCCTGGCTCCTATTTCTCTCTGAGAAAAACTTTCTCTCCACGCCTGCCATTCAAGCATTCGCTCCGTGCTACTACTCAGAACGCTTACCTTCTCTCCATACGGCCTGTCGTTTCGCCAAGGAGATCGTGTCAGGTCATATCCTGCACACATGACAAATGCTTCATTAGCATCTGCAAGATATGCCGGGTTTTAAAGGGTTTACTGATAAAGCCTGATGCACCAGCGAGTCTTGCCCGTACCTGATCAACAATGCTGTCATTGTCCGTCACAACAATCAGTGGCGTCGCTGCAAACTGAGATATGCGACGAATTTGGGAGCATAGCTCATAGCTATTACCCACGGGCGGCGCTAAATCGATAAAGATAAGCTGGGGCATCAGATCTAATAGCTGAGATAGGTCCTGTAGAGCATCAGGAATACGAACACAGCTATAGCCAGCTCTCTGAATAATCTCCACCCCTGCCTGCTCGCGCTCCGGGGCAGCGTCTATATAAACCACCCTGGTGTGCTCCGACTGTTGTTGAGAACAGAGAGTCTTCTTGATTAAAGAGATCGGGGCAGCTATTTGCACATTAGGCAATCTGTCGTCGTTGGCAACAGGAGCACTTAATAAGGATCTAATACTTAGGGATAAATTTCTGAACGATACCGGTTTTCGGACATAGGTTTCAAAACCAGCCTGTAGCAGCCGTTGCCCATCTATGGTTGGGTTGGCCATGGCAATGACCGGTATTTGCTCTGTGGCGCTAGCTTTTTTAAGAACTTTAATAATCTGCCAACCGTTAACCACCGACATGGCCATATCGAGCAAAATCAGATCCGGCAGCGCCGCGGTCGCTAACCGTAGTCCTTCCCCACCTCGATGCGTAATCACCACGTCATAGCCGTCTTGCTCCAGCGCTTGCTGAAGCGGCTGACCGCTCTGGTTATCTTTGCTTACGAGCAAAAGCTTAGTCATCCAAACCCCTCCCCAAGCTCTTACAAGCCAAGAAATGATTAAGCTTTTTCTAGTTGCCTACTGAGCCTAGGTCAAAAATATAGTATTTGAACCTTGGCTAGGGTAGCCCTAATTACAAGTCACCATATTAGCTTATACGGTTGGGAGCTGCTGCTTTAAGCGTTATGTTCGCATTTTCAGACATCAAGGGTAACGTACTTTCTGCCGTTACTAATTTTCTTGAGGGCGTTGCAAATAGGATCAGTCAAACGGTCGTGCTAGTCTCGAAGATTGACTAACCTATGCTCTATGAAATCTGCTAAGTCCCAGGTGGCTCTGTTGGCCCTGTGTCAGGCGACGGCCATGACCACTAACACTGTCTTGGTCACGGTAGCTGCCCTGATTGGCTACGCCCTAGCAACCGATAAGGCCCTGGCTACAGTGCCCCTGGCCATGCGCCAAGTTGCCACCATGGCCACCACCATTCCAGCGTCATTACTCATGCAGCGGATAGGTCGACGCGGCGGATTTCTAGTGGGATCACTGGTGTGTCTTATGGGTTCAGGTATTGGAATTTATAGTCTCATCATTGCCCATTTCTGGCTGTTTACCCTAGCGACGACGCTGCTCGGTGTCTCCAATAGTTTTGTCGGTTACTATCGTTTTGCCGCCGCCGATGTGGCTGATGATGGCTTTCGATCCCAGGCTATTTCCTGGGTGCTGGCGGGCGGCATCATTGCGGCCATCCTAGGACCGTGGGTCGCAAACGGCTCTAAAGGGTGGTTTGACAGTGACCTTTATGTGGGTGCACTAGCCGCCATCCTGGCATTACAGGCATTGTCCAGTTTGTTGTTGTTGAGGTTGCAAATCCCCTTAACGACGGCAGAATAC
>CALBPH010000622.1 GCA_937899365.1 uncultured Leptolyngbya sp. | reverse complement strand
CGGGTAAAGTTTCTTTAACTTTCTTAGATTCAGGCCCTATTCGTTTTAATCTTCAAAGTGGGATGAGCGAAGCTTGCTGAGATGATTCATGGCTTCTGTGAAGAGTGTTTCAGATTGTCTGCATTCGCCTATCTATATGAAACTGTTTTTAATGCAGTTGCTCGACGGGTTCTCGTCCCCACTTTTTTGGAAACTTACTTCGACGAATCAAATTTAGGAGAGTCAATCTATGTTTGATGCGTTTGCTAAGGTCGTCTCCCAGGCTGATGCAAGAGGCGAATATCTCAGCAGTGCTCAATTGGATGCTTTGCAGGCTATGGTTGCTGACAGCAACAGCCGCATGGACACCGTAAATCGAATTACTAGCAATGCTTCCGCTATTGTGACCAATGCCGCTCGTGCTTTATTTGCTGAGCAGCCCTCATTGATCGCCCCTGGTGGAAATGCTTACACTAGCCGTCGTAATGCGGCTTGCCTGCGCGATATGGAAATCATTTTGCGCTACGTGACATATGCAATGTTTACTGGCGATGCTAGCGTACTTGACGATCGTTGCTTAAACGGTCTACGCGAGACTTATTTGGCTCTCGGTACTCCCGGTGCTTCTGTCGCTGTTGGCGTTCAGAAGATGAAGGAAGCAGCCATTGCTATTGCTAACGATAGTAATGGGATTACTCCCGGTGACTGTAGCAGCTTGATGTCTGAACTTAGCGGTTACTTTGACCGTGCAGCAGCGGCAGTTGCTTAAACTAACTCTCTAGATAGCCTTTAGTGAGTTTGACATTTGACAGGTAATAAGAGTTCTCTAATCAATTGCCTCTTTCTCTGTCCGTCTTTTTAGAAACATTGGGAGATATCTCAAGTAATGAAAACCCCTCTGACTGAAGCAGTGTCCGCTGCTGATTCACAAGGTCGTTTCCTCAGCTCCACCGAGATCCAGTCTGCATTTGGTCGTTTCCAGCGTGCTAACGCTTGCTTGGAAGCAGCTAAAGGTCTGACTGCTAAGGCTGACAGCCTATGTTCTGGTGCGGCCAATGCGGTCTACAGCAAGTTTCCTTACACTGTGTCCACTCCTGGTCCTAGCTTTGCGGCTGATCAGCGCGGTAAGGACAAGTGTGTTCGTGACGTTGGCTACTACCTACGCATGGTTACCTACTGCCTGATTTCCGGTGGTACGGGTCCCTGGGAGGAGTATCTAGTATCTTGTCTAGATGAGTTCAACCGTTCCTACGAGTTGTCTCCTAGCTGGTACATTGAGGCTCTAAAGTACATCAAGTCTAGCCATGGCTTGACTGGTCAGCCCGCGACTGAAGCTAACGCTTATCTTGATTACGCTATCAATGCTCTAAGCTAGTTAATTCTTTAGCCTTTGCGGTTGTTGCTGCACGGGTTGAGTTTTAATACTTTCCCAGAGGTGTTTGTGATTGCTAGTTTTCTAGCCTTTACCTATGCCTCTGGGGTTTGTTGTTTTTGGCCTTCTTGTTGTGAGCGGTGTTCCCCATAATCCAGACGGTCAGCCGTTGACCCTTGACCAGGCGCTGGTAAATATTAACCAAACGACCGATCCGGGGCTGCGCTACTACGCCGCCTGGTGGTTGGGTAAAATGCGGGTCAGTCAGCCAGCGGCGATAGAGGCGCTACTGCTGGCTTTAGAGGATGAAACCGATCGCTCCCCCGATGGTGGATATCCGCTCAGACGTAATGCAGCTAGGGCCCTGGGTAAGATCGGCCAGGGCTACGACAGCGTGGTGCCTGCTTTGCTCGGCTGCCTCGTCTGTGACGACTACTATGTGCGAGAAACCGCTGCCCAAGCCCTTGAAAGTTTAGGGGCATCGTCTGCGGTGCCGGTGCTTGCTTCTTTATTAGAGGGCGGGGTGGCAGCAGCAGTCCAGGTCGAGGGTAAACCCCACCTGGTGCAGCCGTATAATGCCATTTTGGAAGCATTGGGCACGTTGGGCAATGACGATTTGGTTGCCACAATCGCTCCTTTTTTAGATCACGAGGTGCCCCAGGTGCGTAACGCGGCGGCTCGGGCAATGTATCAAATTACGGGAGACGCTCAGTACGCTGAGCGTTTGGTCAAGGTATTGGATCACGAGCAGCTACAGCTGCGACGAGCGGCGCTGATGGATTTGGGGGCGGTGGGCTACCTGGCCGGGGCCGGTGCGATCGCAAATACCTTGGCAGAAAATAGCATGAAGCTGATTGCCCTAAAGGGGGTGCTTGAACACCAAATCAAGGTTGAAAATGAGACCGCTCAAGACATTTGCGGTCTATCGGCCGATAGCCGTCGAGTCATGGAGCTAATGGATAGTTTGTTGTAATGGTTGCCCCGCTGAAAACCTTCGAAACCTGTTTGCAAGCTGTCAATGAAGCCGATTCTGCCCAGGGTCTATTAGATGCGGTGGAAGCGTTAGCCGATCTAACCGATGAGCGCTCAATTCCTACGCTGATTCAGGTGTTGGGATTTAACAACCCAGGGGCCGCCGTTGCGGCTGTAGATGGGCTCATTCAAATCGGCATTCCAGCGGTATCCACCCTGTTAGATAAGCTGGATGGCTATAACTATGGAGCCCGGGCCTGGGCCATCCGCGCCCTGGCCGGTATTGGCGATCCGCGTGGTCAGGACCTGCTGTTAGATGCCGCCGCCAATGATTTTTCCCTAAGTGTACGGCGGGCAGCCGCCCGTGGTTTGGGCACCATCCGCTGGGCCGATGTGCCAGAAAGCGAGCGGGCCGCGGCAATGATGCGATCTCAAACCATTCTGCTTCAGGTCACCGGTGATGATGAGTGGGTGGTGAGATATGCCGCCGTTGTCGGTCTTGAAACCCTGGCGCTACAGCTAACGGCTACGGCTGATGTCATTATTCAATGTTTGCAGCGACTGAGCACCGACGATGACACCATAGCTGTGCAGACAAGGGCACAATGGGCGTTGGAGAAAATGGGAGCATCATAAAAGAAAAGGATAAAGAGAGTTAATCCTCTTTATCCTTTGATATCCCATGGAGACAATCTATGTTGGGTTGTTAGATAACCAATGTGTTATCAAACCGCTACAGGAGTGATATAGCCTAGCTCTTCAAGCTTAGCCATTACCTTATTAACAGATTCATCTAAAGTCTCATTCTCTGTGTCGCAGTTAACCTCAGGATTGAGGGGTTCTTCGTAGGGGTCACTAATGCCTGTGAAGTTTTTGATTTCGCCAGAGCGAGCCCTTTTATACAGGCCTTTAACATCACGACTCTCACATACTTCAACCGACGCGTTGGCATATACTTCGATAAAATCACCAACCCGCTGACGCACCTGCTCGCGCACATCGCGATAGGGAGAAATTGCCGAGACTAGAACGATTACCCCATTGCGAGTTAGCAGGTGAGATACAAAACCAATGCGGCGAACATTTTCGTCGCGATCTTCTTTGCTAAACCCTAATCCTTTAGTCAGATTGGTCCGAACAATGTCACCGTCTAGGACTTCAAGCTTAACGCCAGCTGCTCGCAACTTTGCCTCTAGAGCCTGACTGATGGTGGTTTTGCCTGAGCCACTCAGACCGGTAAACCAAAGTGTTACACCACGATGTTGCATATAAAGATACTCCTAAAAACTATATTTGTGCGCTATCCATATTCAATCAGAAGCATTATACGTTACTAATCTTCATAAGAAGAGTAGCACCAGTAACGTTCCATTGTGGGGGTGTTTATAGACGCTCCAAAAAACGTCTGTTTTAGATTCTTAGCCTTGTTTATGGGGGGTAACCCAAGGTCGATAACGATAACGTTAGAGACCGTACAGCCAAATTGCCAAGGGGGGTGTCACCAAGGCCAGCAGCAAACTTAGCGGGCCTCCAACCCTGACAAAATCTAAGAATCGGTAGCCACCAGCGGTATAGACCATGGTATTGGTCTGGTAGCCAATGGGGGTCATAAAGCTATTAGAGGCGGCAAATGTAATGATAAACATCACTGTAAATGCATTTAACCCCAGCTCGGTAGCGACCTTTAACCCTACGGGTAGAAGCAATATAACCGCTGCACTATTTGACAAGATGCTAGACAGCACCGTTGTAAGCACATACAGCGCACTCAGCAACCCATATCCTGATAGACTGCCACCTACCAAAATAAGTTGCTGGGCTAGCCAAGCCGTTGCCCCGGAACTTTCCATGGCTGTGCCTAGGGGAATTAAACAGGCCAGTAGAAAAATCACATCCCAACGGACGGCCTGGTAAAGTTCTCCAGGCTTTAGACAGCCAGTCAGGATCATAATCATCACGCCGGCCAGGGACGAAACCAAAATATTGATGGGGGTAAAGGCTGCGATCGCAACCACCCCAACACCAATACCCATGGCCAGGTTCGCCCGATCCGAACGCATGCTTTCCAGGTCGCGCTGTTCGAGCACCAGCAGGTCGCGACTTGTTTGTAAACCCAGCAAACTTTGTTTTGGCCCCTGCACCAGTAGCAAATCACCAAACTTAAGCCGCACCTTGCCCATGCGCTCACGCACCAGCTCCTGTCCGCGACGAATGGCCAGTACCGTCACGTTATAACGCTGCCGAAACCGCAGCTCCTTTAGGGTAGACCCCACCAGGTTTGAGTTAGCGATCACCAATACTTCCGCCACACCTTCCTGGCCCGAACTTAGATCCGCCTGCCAGGACTTTTGCCCAAACTGCACGTCAGGCAAAATCTCAATGCCTTCACCATCACGGAAGTTGGGCATAACCTTACGGCCACCGCGCACCAGCAAAATATCGCCCGCGCACAGGGACTTATCACCCAGGGGTTGGGGAAAGTGGTTATCATTGCGGATAATTTCTAGGACGTCTAAGTCAAACCGACGTTGCAGTTGACTAGACTGTAACGTTTGACCCACCAGGCTAGAGCGCGGTGTGACCACCACTTCGCTCACATACTCTTTGAGCCCATACTCTTGACTCAGATTGTCGCCACCCGCATCCCGGTTGGGTAACAGTATGGGGGCGATAAATGTGAGATACAGCAGCCCCACCACAAAGACAATGGCCCCCAGTTCTACAAACTGAAATAGGGAAAAATCACCATAGCCCAGCTGCTCCGATAGCCCACTGGCCAACACGCTGGTGGATGTGCCCACCACCGTCAGCATGCCCCCCAAAATGGTGGCAAAGGATAGGGGCATGAGCAGTTTGGATGGGGACAAACGGTGCTGCTGGCAAAAGTCCTCAATGATGGGTAAAAATACTGACACCACCGCCGTGTTATTGATTAAGCCAGAAACCGGCCCCACAATTAGACCCAGGGCAAAAATCTGACGGCGGCAGGTTTTGCCACCCCATTTAAGCAGCCAGTTGCTGGCCTGCTGTAGCGCTCCGGTGCGGGCAATTCCGGCACTCAAAATAAACATGGCCATCACGGTAATGGTGGCGGAGTTGCTAAATCCAGCAATGCCTTCTTGGGGCGTTACTAACCCCAAAACCATAAGGGCGACCATCACCCCAAAGGCTGTGATATCTGCCGGTAGCCACTCGACTACAAACAAAATTAGGGCAACAGCGGTCACCCCGAGGGTCATAAGAATTTCAATATCAATCGTCATATATCGCTAGCCAGACTAATAAATAAACCTTGTCCCCGTCTCAAACGTTAGTGTTGACCCAGACGCAGCTCCAGGTTTTAACTTGGACGTGTTTTAGGAAGCCGTAGCGTGAAAAATCAACTTAACTATAAAAAATCAGATTATCTAGCAAATATCCCTGTGAATTAGGTCATAAACAGACCTTTTTTCCAGATTTTAAGGACCTTAACTGTTTAGTACAGCTAAAGCTCTGCCATAAGATGCATCACAATCGATGGCTGTATTCTCTGAGAGAAGGCAAGGCCACCGTACGATTGCACATTGGATTAGCTGTTGTAATTTAAGGCGTTTAGGAATACCTTCATTGTCCTCACTAATTTGACGGATGCAATCAATGGCATGTCAACGGTCATCACCCAACAAGCGGTTAGATGCTTTGGTTAATTTACAACAAGAAAAAAAGGTATGGCGATGCCTGTGCATCAGATTAACCCAATGCATGGTCAGGAATCTAAGGGATAAGGCTATCTGAACTGGGTGCATTTACTCAAAGCACCCCAGATTGAGTCCCCCACAGATAAACGGTGTTCGCCACTTCTTACAACGGGTTTGGTTAACTATCCGCTTGAAACCCAGCCAATTCTGATAAGACCCCACTTCGTCGCTGCCGACGTTCGGTGATTAGCTTAGGCCGCAAATATAGATTTTCCAGTAGCACCGCCCCACCCGCAATCCATGGCGGAACGATCAGCGCGCCAATAATGCCCAACACCTGGGCACCGCCTAAAACCGCCAACAGCTGATAGAGCGGATGTACCCCTACCGATGTACCCACCAGCAACGGATCGAGAATATAGGTTTCGAGGTTTTGAGCGATGACATAGAGCAGCAGTACCCAGAGAAAGGTCCAACCGCCCTGGGGGATGGCCACAAGCAGAGCTGGGATGGCTCCTAAAATCGGGCCTAAAAATGGAATTAGATTGGTCACCCCTGCGATCGCACCCAGACCCACCGCCAGATCCTTTAGCCCCAGCAGGCTCAGCCCAACGCTTGTGGCCACTGACAGTAGAGCAGACACCACAAAGCGTCCCCGTAAATAGCCCCCAATGCGCTGCCCCATCAGAGGAGCCTGGGCCAAAATCTATTCCTCCCAGGGACTGGGCAGCAACCGCGTCAGGTTTTTGGCTAACGTCCGGCTGTCGGCCGCGATGTAACCCGG
>CALBPH010000621.1 GCA_937899365.1 uncultured Leptolyngbya sp. | reverse complement strand
GCAGACTGGAAAACGCTACACCAATCAATAAAAAGGGAATGGCCTCCACCAACAGACTAAAGAAGAGCGTCAGACCATTACTAAATTTCTCCATGGGCGCGTTGCCTAAACCTTAGGAACTTCTGCAATTGGGAAATCATTCTACAGAAAATACATTCTATACCTACGGATTTCACCGTTGCAGAATTAAAGAATGACTTGATTCGAGCGAAACGCTACGTACTAGCATCTTGCCAATGCAATCATAGTGTCTCACCTGTCTCACCACAGGGAAATTTGGCTGATGCTGATATTGCCTGCAAAGCAAACATCCACGTCAGCACCGGAGTCGCGAGGACGATCTTGATAGGTGCCAGTGTAGCGAAACTGCCCCCCGTCCAAGTTAGACGCTGTGGGCAGGGGCTGGGAACATACGGGACAAAAAATAATGTCTGGCTCAGGAGCAGACGCCGATATGGACGGTAGGTTGACGTTCCAGAACTGCCCCGGCTTTAAAGAACTCTCCATCAACACTTTCAGCACGCGGACCACGCGACGAGAGGCTAAATCCCAATCAATGGAAGCATTTCTCGACTTGTAGTGGGAAATGGCAATGGCTGGAATGCGAAGGAGCGTCGCTTCGCGCGCCGCCGCCACAGTACCGGACACGTAGATATCGGCACCGAGATTGCCACCATCGTTAATGCCCGATAGCAACCAGCCCAATTGAGGGTAGAGATGATGGGCCACTCGAGCACAGTCAGCAGGGGTACCACCAATGGCATATCGCTGTTTAGCTCTCTGCTCGACGGAGATAGCACCACCGCGATTGATTTGGTGGCTGCAGCCTGACAGATGCTGGTTAGGGGCGACAATCCCGATAGAGGAGCCGGCAACAGCGACATCAACCGCCTGATATAGGGCTTGAATACCCGGAGCATCAATGCCATCGTCATTGGTCAGGGCAATATTATTAGGATTATTCACAGAAAGGCTTCACCTGAAAATACCAGAACAGCAGGACCGGTCATATATATATGGTTGTCGGCTATGGACCATTCGATTTGGAGAGGGCCACCGGGTAATTCAACCGTGGCTTGGCGAGCTGCCGCTTCACCACCACAATGCCCAGTTAACACGGCAGCCACAAAGGCCGCACAGGCCCCCGTACCACAGGTCAGTGTGGGTCCGGCTCCCCGTTCCCACTCCAGCATTTTGAGATGGTCAGGCCGCACGATTTGGATAAATTCGGCATTAATGCGCTGGGGAAACACCGAATGGGTTTCAAATAGCGGTCCAATATCGGCCAGGGGCACAGCAGAAATATCATCTACAACGGTGATGCAGTGGGGGTTACCCATGCTGACGCAGGTAACGGGGTAGGTCTTGCCTGCCACCGTCAGGGGATGGTCAATGACTTTTTGGTCAGCTGGGACCAGGGTAGTGGGAATATTCCCCGCCAGCAGATGGGGCTCACCCATGTCGACGGTGATCTGACCGTCGGGCTGTAGCGTGGGCACAATCGGTCCTGCCAAGGTGTGAATTGTATAGCTGTGGGGGGCGGTTGGAGGCTTGCCGGTCTTAGCTTCCAGCGCCTCTAAATATTTCGCCAGACAGCGAATACCGTTGCCGCACATCTCCGGTTCTGAGCCGTCAGAGTTAAAAATGCGCATGGTGTAGTCCGTACCTGACTCACCCGGTAACGCAAAAATTACACCGTCGGCACCGATACCCTGGTTGCGATCGCACAGTTCCACCGCTTGCTCAGGGGTCAACAGCGGCGATGACCGATGCCGATTATCTATCAAAATAAAATCGTTACCGAGCCCATGATACTTACTAAAAGGCAAACCCATGGCGTAAAGGAGAGTGCATGAACGGTGTACCGGAAGTAGTATAGACCGGGTACGTTATTACTGTTTCATCCACGTTTATCCATAACTGCCATGGCTACCGAATTTGATACCGGTTTACCCAGCGTTCGCCAAATACAAATCCTGCTCCGCGAAAAAAACGCCGTTGAACTCAAACTACTGACTGGCGATGTCTTCAATGGCGTCATTGTATGGCAGGATGCCCACGCAATTTGCCTGAGTGTGGATGGCCAAACTGTAATTACCATGCGCACAGCCATAGCCTATGTAAAAGTCGCAAACTAACACCAAATCGTTGTTAAAAGAAGCCTTTTTCTCAACAAAAGGCTTCTTTTTTATGGTTATTTTTATTTCAAAAATATATTTCTCAACCCATTTAGAGCAACTGAGAAAAATCAAGTTTCCTATATATAAATCATCTATTTTTATCCATAAAAACCCTTAACACCCAAGCTCTTGACATCAACCAAAAGAAAGAATATCCGCATTACTTACACCACTTAGAGAAACAAGAGCAGGTTTCAGTAACAACTAATCTTTTTACAACTTTTTTAAATCCGTAATTTCGCCTTAACCCATTAACATTAATCAATGAGTCTCTCGTACTTTTATGCAGTTAATGTGTTTGCTTCGTCACCTCCGGGAACAATAACACCAACACAATCCTTGGAGACATTTCCAGGGTTAAACAAGGGTTGCGAGTCGCTGATACAGCAATTTTCCTAGTCAATTAGGACAGTTGCATCATCCATTGTTGCTATGACCTATGGCTTCTGGAAATATCCTTTTCCAAGACAATGGAGCTAATGCTATAAAAGCTATCTTCCTAGTATTGGATAATGCATCTTTAAAGGCATATTCATTATTTTTAAGAACGTTAGCCAGCATTTCATTCTAAGCAATCAGCAACATCTAAAACTGTTTACAGAGATATGCAACGGAGCCATTTGACAGGATGAGCAGTATTGAAAAAATCGTTGAACAAGCATTGCAGGATGGTTACCTAACCCCGGCAATGGAAGCAGAAGTTGGTCGTATCTGCGACACAGCATCGGAGCTTTCTATTGAGGAATATATGGCCCTTGATCGACTCATGGGCTCACTCCTGACTGGCGAAGTTGTTGCCGTTCCGCGTAAGCAATTTATCAATGTAATGGAAGAGTTAGTGCTAACTGAAGCCATTGCCCGTGTCGCGGAGATTGAAGCGAGTAATGACTGTAGCCTCGATCTGGGCGATATCGCCGCCTATGCCCTCAACCGTCTCCCCCCTCTCTATGCCACCACCGAAGAAGGAGCTGCGTATCAACGGGATAAGGCCCACGAAGAACTGTCTGAGCTGATTGCCGATCAGGTTAAAGATGCCATTTCCAACAGCCTAAATCGCCCTGACTTCTTCCCCGATCGTGAAAGCATTAAGCGCTCCAGCGATGGATTCTTAGGTCAGATGAATGATCTGCTCAAGGACTATGCCCACAAGTTTGAACCCGCCCAAGCCGCTTAATTTGACAGAGCTTATACCAAATCCGAATTCAGTAAACCCGATTAAAAATAGACAACCCTGTAGGGGCACTCCCTTGTGAATGCCCTTCGATACCGGGCACTATCAGCCAGGATTTCGTATTAAAAGACAGTAGAGACAAAAAAGCGCCGCTGGGTTCAGCGGCGCTTTTTATGGGCGGGCATTCTCGACTAACTGATAACAATCGTAGAGAATGCGCTCTCCCTATAACGGGCGATACACCCGGTAATTAACATTTGGGAAAATGTTATCAATCTTTTCTACCTTTTCCAGCCAGCCAGAGTCGATCTTGCCAGCCGTAATATCCTCACGCAGCTTGTCGAATCGCAGTAGGTGAGAGCGCGTGCGGCGCACTGCGTACGGCACCATGGTGCCCGTCCTCATAATAAACGCCCAGTCAGACGATTGCGCCAGTAGCAGTTCTCGCGCAGCCTGGTTAAGGGCTCGCCACTCTAGCTCATCGGCTGGTTCACGGCGGGCTAGCTCGATCATGCGTTCCGCTGCTTTGTGCAGGTGCGGGTAAATCCAGGCATTGGTCTCATTGAGCCAATATTCGTGGAAGCCCTTGTAGCCCCAGCTAGACTGGGACGGCCGACAGACCTGCTGGGTGGGGTTTTCCCGCAGATAATCCGCCAGGTGGGTCATTTCGTAGGTATCTTGATCAAACCAAGTCTTACGGAAAAGGTAGTCAATAAACCAAGGCCCCTCGTACCACCAGTGGCCAAAGAGTTCAGCGTCATAAGGAGAAACCACAATGGGCTTACGCTGCATCATGCCATGGAGTCCAGCAATTTGCTGACCGCGGTTGTGCATGAAGTTACCCGCGTGCTCCGCGGCCTTTTCCCTGGCCCAGTAGGGGTCATACCAGTCTTTATCGGATAGACCCAAATTTTTGCCCGTAATTTTGTGGTATTTGATGCCTACATTCTTCCGCTGACCGTTGGGCATGACGTAGGGCTTGATGTACTCATAGTCCGCATCCCAACCCAAGTCACGATAAAACTCTCGATATTCTGAAGCCCCTGGATAACCGACTTTAGAGGACCACACCTGTTGGGACGACTCGTGGTCACGACCAAATGCCGCCGCACCGGTTTCAGTGTAGATCGGTGCATAGGCGCCAAATCTTGGACGCGGGCGGGCATAGAGAATGCCATGTCCATCGGTGAGAAAATACCGCAGGCCCACATCGGCCACCATCCGTTCTAGACCTTCGTAGTAGGCACATTCCGGTAGCCAAATCCCCGTAGGCGCACGGCCAAAGTTTTCTTCGTGGCTTTCCACCGCCACCTTTAGCTGGGCCCATACGGCCTCAGGGTACATTTTCATCAGCGGCAGATAGCCGTGGGTAGCGCCGCAGGTGATGATGTCTAGATTATTGCTATCGACATACTGCTTAAAGCCAGAAACCAGGTCCCCCTTAAGGTCCTCCCACACCTGACGAGTGTGATTAAACTCGTTGGCGTAATACTCGGCCAGATACTTGACATGACCGTTATGCTCATTGCGTTCAATTTCCCGCTCGGTCAGCTCTTCAAGATTGGTTAGATGTTCGTCGTAGCGTTCTTGCAGCAGCGGATCTTTTAGCATGGACACCAGGGGAGGTGTCATGCTCATGGTCATTTTGAAATCAATGCCATCCCGCTTTAGACCATCGAACATGGTCAGTAGCGGAATGTAGGTTTCAGTAATTGCCTCAAACAGCCACTCTTCTTCTAGGACAAAGTCACTCTCTGGGTGCCGGACAAAGGGCAGGTGAGCGTGGAGAACCAGAGCAAGATATCCGAGAGACATAGGGCAACCTTTGTTGATGGAAAAGTGAGCTTCTTATTGAGAATCGCTATTAGTGCGTAAGGCCGAAACCTTTGAATGGGACAGTGGGTGAAAAATGATACGTAGGCCTCGTATTCAGACCCTGGGGCCCCAGCGCGGGGCAAAAAAAGGAAATACGACCGACTACTAGATTGACGTGAATGGTCTATGACTTCAGTGGCAAAAAAACTGAAGAGATTACTCGGATCAGTTGCTGAATCGCTGCCAGAGAAAAGCTCTAAGCACAGATAGCTCCGATCACTATGTCATCAATCCTAAACTGAATCTTTAGACTAATTTAAGCATTTCCTGAGCGCAGTAGAGCAAACGAAATGAGGCTATGGCGATCATTTTTTTTGACCCATGGGGGTCTACGGCAGGTGTTGGGGCTTACTTTAAAACTCAGTGAAGACCGCTGCCGTAGCGTTTGCGTCTTTTTGTAGGGCAAAAAACGACACATCTGTTGCCCCACAGCCTCTTTGGAGTCTGATGGCATAGATTTTTGGGATATGGCAGCCCTGCATCACAGACTGAACTACCAGCCGTAATAAGGCCTACAAATCAGCTTTCAGATTGGGTCAGCTGCTGTTCTAACTGACTTACCTGTTTTTGCAGCTGCTTAAGGGTGCGGTGCATTTCAGGCAATCGATTGTAGATGGCTGAGGATTTTAGATAGGTGCGATATGGACTGGCTGGGCTCCCCATCATGACGCTTCCAGCAGGTACATTGCTGTGCAGACCGGCTTTAGAGCCAGCTTGAGCCCC
>CALBPH010000620.1 GCA_937899365.1 uncultured Leptolyngbya sp. | reverse complement strand
ATGCCCTGTTTCCCCAATTGAGCGTTATCGACTATGTGGCGTTTGGGTTAAGGCATCTCAGCCGCCATCGACGGATGCCCAATAATCAAATTTTTACCCTGGACAATGAGGCCATTCGTCTAGTGGGGCTAGCCGGATAGGAAAAGCGCTTTCCCCATGCCCTGTCGGGGGGGCAGCAGCAGCGGGTGGCCCTGGCACGGGCCCTAGCCCCGCGCCCCTCCCGGGTGTGGTTGGATGATCCCTTTAGCACTTTAGCCGTTGTAGTGCGTCTGTATCTGCGGCAGGAGGTGCGCAGCATCTTAAAAGTGGGGGGGGCTTCGGGCATTTTTGTCACCCATGACCAGCAAGAGGCCCTTGCCATTGCCGACCGTGTAGCGGTGATGCGGTCAGGTCAAATTGAGCAGTTGGCCAGCCCCGAAGAAATTTACGGACAGCCAGCGTCTCAGTTTATTGCTGATTTTGTCACCCAGGCTAACTTTCTTGAAGCTCGGCGGCGGTCCGACGGTTGGTACACAGCCCTGGGGTTAGTGGATGAGTCCCAGGTGCAGCCCACTGATGCGATCGCAGGTACCCTGATGGTGCGTCAAGAGGAGCTACACCTGGGTTCGGTGAACTCTAATGAAAAGGCATTGGTGATTTGCGATCGCGAATTCCTCGGTCGTGAATATAAATACACCCTGACCCACCCTACCCAAGGGAATTTGCAGGTGCGCACCCCGACCCGCTTTGCCATTGGTGATGCCGTGCAAATCACCATCAAACCCAACCCTCCAGGATTAAGGGTGTTTGCGTAAAGCCGGTTTGCACTACGCCAAATAGTCCAACAACGACTGCCGCATCACCTCAACGGGGGGTGGCTGCTGTGTCCATATTTCTAGGGCCGCTGCCCCCTGCTGTACCAGCATTTCTAACCCATCAAAGGTCACCAGTCCCGCCGTATCTGCCTGCTGCAAAAACCGCGTGGGTCGGGGGGTATAGATCAAGTCATAAGCAATGGCCTGGCTGGGTAGTAGGGCTACTTGGGCCGCGCTCAACGGAGACGCCTCTACCTGGGGAGCCATCCCCACGGGGGTAGAGTTCACCACCAGACCTACCCTGGGCAGCAGCTCGTTCAGCTTGTCCCAAGCATGCACCGATAAAGGAGGCTGCAAAGGAGAGGTTTGCCAGCTTTGGGCAAACGCAGCTAGTTTCTCAGCGCTGCGCCCCACCACTAAAATTTCTGGACAGCCAAGCTGGTGACAGGCGGCCACCACGGCTCGCGCCGCGCCACCGTTACCCAAAATCAGTGCTGACGACTGCCCCCAATCGCGCCCTAACGCCTGCAACGGGGCAATAAACCCAGCGGCATCCGTATTGGTGCCCCACCAGCCCCCATCGCGCCACCACACGGTGTTGACCGCCCCGATGGCCTGGGCCACATCGGAGATATTGGCCAGCAGCGGCATGATGGTTTGCTTGTGGGGAATGGTGATGTTAAACCCCGTCAACCCGACGGCAGCAAATCCATCAATGGCGGTTTTGAGCCGCTCTGGGGCAATGGGAAACGGGAGATAAGCGTAGTCTAGTCCCAGGGTGGCAATGGCAGCATTGTGCATAATCGGCGACATCGAATGCTTCACTGGATAGCCAATCACCCCCAGTAGCTGAGTCGTCCCTTTAATCATTAACGGTTTAGTAACCACAGAGTTGTGTCGTAAGTCGTTAGGATACGTAGCGCTCCCAATTACTTATAATGAAACCTGCTACCTGGCAAGAAGGCTGTAGTTACCATCGGCTTTCACCAGGACCGTATCCGCTCCACCAACTGCCAACCTCTCCACAACCATCGTGACTGTCACTCCGCTTTCTTCATCTGTTTCACCCCAGCTAACGGCCCCCGATGTACGCCCTGATAAGCTTGGCCGCTTTGGTCGCTTTGGCGGCAAATATGTCCCCGAAACCTTGATGCCTGCCCTAGCGGAGCTGGAGCAAGCATTTTATACCTATCGCAACGAGGCCGGCTTTCAAGCAGAGCTAAACGGACTGCTCAAGGACTATGTGGGACGAGCTAATCCCCTTTACTTTGCTGAGCGTCTGACTGAGTATTACGCCCGTCCTGACGGCAGCGGCCCTCAAATCTATCTCAAACGCGAAGACCTCAACCATACGGGTGCCCATAAAATCAACAACGCCCTGGGGCAGGTGCTACTTGCCAAACGCATGGGCAAAAAGCGCATCATTGCAGAAACCGGTGCCGGTCAGCACGGGGTGGCCACCGCCACGGTCTGCGCTCGGTTTGGCATTGACTGCGTGATCTACATGGGTGTCCATGACATGGAGCGTCAGGCCCTCAACGTGTTTCGCATGCGGCTGATGGGGGCTACGGTCCAGCCCGTCAGTTCCGGTACTGGCACCCTCAAAGACGCCACCTCCGAAGCCATTCGCGACTGGGTGACCAACGTAGAAAACACCCACTATATTTTGGGCTCGGTGGCCGGTCCCCATCCCTACCCGATGATTGTGCGCGAATTCCACGCCATCATCGGCCAAGAAACTAGAGCCCAGTGTCAGGAGAAATGGGGCGGTCTGCCAGATATTTTGATGGCCTGTGTCGGCGGCGGCTCCAACGCCATGGGGTTATTCCATGAGTTTGTCAATGAGCCCTCGGTGCGCATGATTGGCATCGAAGCCTCTGGCGAAGGGGTGAGCACTGGCAAACATGCCGCCACCCTCACCGCCGGACGGATTGGTGTTTTGCACGGGGCCATGAGCTTCTTACTTCAAGATGGCGACGGTCAGGTTATTGAGCCCCACTCCATCAGTGCCGGTCTGGACTATCCCGGTGTGGGACCTGAGCACAGCTACTTCAAAGACATTGGCCGGGCGGAGTATTACGGGGTCACTGACCAGGAAGCCCTGGATGCATTTCAGCTGGTCTCTCAGCGTGAGGGTATTATTCCAGCCCTAGAAACTGCCCGCGCCTTTGCCTATCTAGAGACCCTATGCCCCCAGCTAGAGGGCAACCCCACCCTTGTGATCAACTGCTCTGGGCGGGGCGATAAGGATGTGCAGACGGTGGCAAAGGTGCTGAAGTTTGACACCTAAACACCTGATGGGCATGGGAGCATCTGATATCTCGCCTCCATGCCCGTCTTTGCCAATATTTATGTAGCCAATTTAGTGTAACCAAAGGAAACTTTAACCTTGGACAATTTTGAGGTTTGCGATCGCGACCTGTCCCCCTCTCTGCTTGAGCGCTATCTGAGCGCTGATGCGATCGCAGTCGACACCGAAACCATGG
>CALBPH010000619.1 GCA_937899365.1 uncultured Leptolyngbya sp. | reverse complement strand
GGGTGCCAAAACTACCACTAAATTCGCTAGTAAGCTCGTTCAGGCCAATGGTACCGCCTAAAGTAGGACAGCTTGCGCCAGAAGGGACCGTTTGTGCGATCGCAGGCTGATAACTTTCCTTGACTTTAATGCCTTCCGTACCTAGTAGAAAGGCAGTTAACAGCAGTGTTAAATAAGCTTGTCGACGCTTTGGACGCAAACTCATCACTAACTTGCCATAGAGGAAATGACCGGAACTGGAAAACTCATCACAATTACTGAGAGCTACTCTGGATAAAGGTGATTTTGTGATGAGTTGTTTGAAAGTAGAGAATGACATTAGTGGAAGATCTCCTCGGCATAGCTTGGACGCTCAGCGCCACACTGAAATAACAATTGAAAAATTGTTAAAAGCATTAAATAAAAATTGGCGGTAACAGTGAAAAGCTGAAAATGTCTGAAGACATTTACTGTTCTATTTGCAGATCGTTTTCTTGATCAACGAACGTAATGTCCACACCTCGGACATCATTGAAGACAAACTCCACCCGACGATTGCGTGCATAGTTCACTCGATCCGTTTCATCCACCAGCAGCTGAGTCTCTCCAAAGGAGCGAATGGTCATCCGTTCGGGGGCAATTCCTTTTTGGATCAAATATCGTCGTGCATTATTCGCCCGACGCCGAGCCAGGTCCTGGTTATAAGCCACACTTGCTCTGGAGTCAGTATGCCCATGCAAATCAACAACTATCGATGGATATTGCTGCATGACAGCAGCAATTTGGTCCAAAATCATCGCACTATCCGGATTGATAAAATCCTCGTCGAGACCGTAGTGAACATTGCGAGGAACTTCTAGACGGATCACTTCAGGTTTAGGAGCTGGAGGTTCTACCTGAGGCACTGGTGGAGTCGTGCATTGAACACTCTCAGCAGTTGTCGAGGCCATGCGATTAGAGCGAGTAGTGCTTGTCTCGCCAAGGGCAACAACCGTAGTATTCAGGGCAGGCTCAGACGTGCCATAGTCAGTATCGGTGGCAGTTCCACTGATGACATCACCCGGTTGCAAGGCTGCTGAGGCGTAGCTAAAAGTACCATCTTCAGTCACATCGACCGTGGCCAATGGCGTGGTCAAAGGACCATAGTCACCGGTGCCACCTCGCGTGAGATAGAGCTGTACCATCGAGCCGACATCAGCTTTACCCTGAACCACCACCAGACCATTAACCACAAAGAATTCAGGACTGTCGAACTGCGGTGGATTGATGGCATTGTTCCCCGTATCCCGCCGTCGATTATGGGAATCTCTTAGCGGATTGGGACCATCCCCCCGCTGAAAGTCCTGAACACCTCGGTTACGACGAGTGTTGAGGTCAATGCTCAACCCTTCGATATTCTCAAAGCGATTGTTTTCAATTATGTTGCGCTGGCTATGGGTAGTGCCTCCTTGGCTAAAGGCGGTCACTACCACTCCGGGACCTTTTTGGTTAGCGATTTGATTATCCACCACCCGGTGGTCATTTCCCATTAGGTAAATAGCCGCTCGTCGCAGCCGTTGACCATTAAAGCGAATATCGTTATTGCTAATCTCAACAGAGCCTTGGGGTTTGAACAAAAAGATGCCGCTACCGTCGTTGCCGCACATCAGATTACCCGTAATTAAACCGTTATCAATGCGGCCATCTAGACGGATGGCATCGGGCATCCCAGCCAACCCGTTATTCACAATCAGGTTTTCAATAATCTCTAAATTCTCGGCACGGGCTCCGGTAATCACACCACTGCCATCATGATAGGAAATGCGGTTATGTTGCAGCTTCACACCCTGGCTATTAAACACAGATACACCAAAAGCAGAGGGCTTCTTAGGTATACTGTTATCGGTAGGAATACCGATCCAGTTTTGCTCAATCACAATTCCCTGGGGTGGCTGGTTCTCATCATAAAAAGAGAAGTCACTAGCGGGAATATATTGCTGACTAATATCCGGTGGCGGTAGTTCGTGGGCAATAAAAATATCAGCCGGTGGTGTGGATTCCGTTACACCATGGACTGAGGTAAATCCGTGGAGGCTGAGACCACGAATGGTGATGTCGTCTGCCACGAGAGTCAACCCTCGAAACACGTCGGCATCGTCAGCTGACGTGATCTCTACGACAGGGGTAGCGACTAAAATCTCTGCCGTAGCCGATTTTGCAGCGTCATACCCAGATTGGGTGGTGCCATCGACCACCAGACCGGGCTGCGCCAAGACCGGCAAGAGCGACTGCAGCTCAATCTTGGTTTGTCCGGTAGGCAGCTCAAAGGCAATGACTGAATTACTAGCACTAGCGGTCACTTGTCCCTGCTCTACATCGCTTAGCTCAGCCAACGTGAGGGTGCCGTTTGTAATTGAGATCGCTTCCCTGAGCGTCAGTTGATCATCTGGAGTAATCGGTCCATCCTGAGGGCTGTTGACCTTAATCTGTACCTTAGGAAAGTGGGTTACTTCAGAAGTTTCTAAAGTCTGGGCAAGACCAGGAGCAGTCGCAGCAGTAGATAATAGAAGAGAAACGGCTAAGGTACGAATAGATTTGTAATAGGTCATAGCTCTGGCATCCGAAGCATCAGGGGAGAAAGAAAGTGGAATGTGACTTAGGACTAAGAATTTATAAAGGTGTCAGATGCAATCCCCTCTCGGGAGGGGTGCCTGAAAGACGGGATAGGTTTCTATCTTGAGTAACAGCACTGAGTCTCATAGCGTCTGCCCATCAAAAGATGGTTCAGGCTGCACCGTCTCTCGGACGTCAGTTACTTCCGGTGTCTCAATAGGTTCCTCGTCAGCAGGTTCCTCAATGACGTCAGGCACCTCCGTCCGTGTCTCTTCCACAGGTATCTCCTCTGCGGGTGACTCCTCTTCTGACGAAGAATCCGTCACACCTGGGATATATACACTGGGTGTGTTCTCGGCCTCTAAAGCAGATTCTCTCTGTTGTGGCGGGGCAACATCTTGCAGACCAAAGCCATCGAACAAGCCGTTAATCTTGGCAGATACACCCATATAAAAGCCACCAGCAGAGCGGTTTACACCAAAGTCATCATCGTAAGCACCGCCGCCGCTATAGCCTCCATAAAGCCGCAGGTCAGGCGTGGGATAATAACCGGCCTCAAGGGCATAACCAAGCTCGCTATAGTCACCAAGACCACCAAACCAGCGAGCCTCAGCACTCACATCCCAGCTATAGCCAAGCCGATAGGTGGCTCTCATCTGGGCTAAATGCAAACTGTTGTTAGAGATAAAGTCACCGCCCACATCTGCGGG
>CALBPH010000618.1 GCA_937899365.1 uncultured Leptolyngbya sp. | reverse complement strand
GGGAGGGGCAGACCTGATGGCCGGAGCGCTGATCTATCATCCGGGGGGGACAATTGCGACCACCGGAGGTTATGTGGCCGGACGGAGCGATTTGGTGGAAGCGGCCACCTGTCGGCTGACATCACCAGGTATTGGCAGCTCCGGCGGTGCCACGTTCAATCAAAATCGGCTACTGTTCCAGGGCCTATTTTTGGCCCCGCAGATGGTGGGGGAAGCGCTTAAAGGCAATTATCTGCTGGCTAGCACCTTTAGTCAGCTTGGCTACGCGGTTAATCCAGCGATAGACGCACCCCAACGGGATGTGATTCAAGCGATTCGGCTGGAAGATGCGGATAAACTAATCGCTTTTTGTCGGGCAATTCAGCAGCATTCGCCAATTGAAGCCTATGTGGCCCCGGTGCCCGCCGCCATGCCCGGCTATGACAGTGAGCTGGTGATGGCCGGAGGGACGTTTATTGACGGCAGTACGTCAGAACTGTCTGCCGATGGCCCGTTGCGATCGCCCTATGTGGTGTATTGCCAGGGGGGCACCCATTGGACCCACGTTGCGATCGCAGCCGAAGCCGCCGCCCAAGCCATCGGTGCTGCTTAGACATCGCTAGACACAATGGCCCCAAACCCACGGCAATAGGTCTCCTGAGAATCCACAGTAGCTTCATCCACTTAAATTGTTAAAATAGCTACACACCACCACACCCCAGCGCCCCAAATGATTACCGTTGCACTACCCAAGGGCTCATTACTCCAAGACACTATCCGCATGTTACAAGGGGCCGGTCTGGACTTTAGTGCATTTCTAGACAGCAGCAACCGACAGCTACAGATTACCGAAAGCAGTGGCCGAGCCAAGGGACTATTAGTCAGGGCCCAAGATGTCCCGGTCTATGTGGAATATGGCCAGGCCCAGCTCGGCATTGTCGGTTATGACGTTCTCTACGAAAAAGAGCCCAAGGTGGCCCAGCTAGCGGATCTAAAATTTGGCGACTGTCGCTCTTCCGGCGCCGTAAAAAAAGCTTGTCCCTCTCGCTCGGCCCGCGACTTGCCTCCCCACTGCCGGGCTGCCTCCAACTTCGTCCACAGCGCCCGTCGCTATTTCCAAAGTATTGACTTGCCAGTTGAGATTATCCCCCTCTCCGGCTCCGTGGAATTAGGTCCGATCACAGGCATGTCCGAGGCAATTGTGGACCTGGTTTCCACTGGCCGCACCCTCAAAGAAAACAACCTAATCGAGCTAGAAGTGCTATTTGAAAGCACGGCGCGGCTGGTGGCCCATCCCCTGAGCTATCGCCTGAACGTGGACAACCTGAGTGACTATGTTGATTTGATTCGCCAGCAGGTAATGGTGGCTGCTTAGGATTGTTACCGATAACCACGACAGGAACAAACAATAGACCAGCAGGTCTTAGCTAACGCGCAACACCAAACAAACCTTTTTTAGGAGTGAGTCGTTAGCTCACCTAACCCTTGATTGACATAACAACAAGGTTGGGTGATTGTCAGCCCTCATCCCAATTAGACATACCCAGAACCCACACCTCTCACACAGCTTCTCCCCCCCATGGCGTCCTCTTCAATTAATCCTCCAAAACAGGGTTCAGGCTATGACTGGCAGCTATTCCAGCGCCTGCTTCCCTATATCCTTCGAGAGAAGCAACACCTGGTTTTACCGCTGATCTTGCTGGTACCCTTAGCCTTTGCCCAGGCGCTACAGCCGGTACTCATTGGCCAGGCCATCTCATTAATTAATCAAGAATCAGGGGCCTGGGATTTTCTGGCTGTTAGCTCTCTACAGACCGGATTAAATATTTTGATCGTGATGCTGTTGCTGTGCATTGGCACTCGGCTAGCCCTTGACGGTTGGCAGAGTTATTTAGTGCAAAAGGTAGGGCAGGACATCACCCGCAATATCCGCAACGACATGTTTCACCATGTCACGGCCCTATCGATGCGATTTTTTGATCGCACCCCCGTGGGCAGACTTATTACCCGCTTAACCAGCGATGTAAATGCCCTGGGAGATGTGTATTCTACCGGAGCCATCGGTATATTCAGCGATATGTTCTCCATCGTGGTGGCAGTGGTGATCATGTTGCTGATCGACTGGCGTTTGGGGCTAATGCTGATGTTTTTGCTGGGTCCCGTAACAGCGCTCATTGTCTATTTTCAGCAGCAGTATCGTAAGGCAAACTACCAGGCCCGTGAGGAGCTGTCGGCACTCAACTCTAACCTCCAGGAGAATATTGCTGGCATTGAAGTGGTGCAGCTGTTTCGGCGAGAGAATTTCAATGCTAATTTATTTCGCTCCACCAATACTCGCTACATGACCGCGGTGGATCGCACCATTTTTTATGATTCAGCGGTGTCAGCCACGTTGGAGTGGATTGCACTGGTTGCGATCGCAAGTGTCCTAGGTATCGGCGGTTGGCTAGTCCTCGGCAACAACATGGAAATTGGCACCCTGACCACATTTATCCTCTTTGCCCAGCGCCTGTTTGAACCACTGCGTCAGTTTGCCGATAAGTTCACCGCCATCCAAGCCGGCTTTACCGCCGTTGAGCGCTTAAACGATCTGCTAGATGAACCCATCGATATCAAAGATATTGACGACCCGGCCATACTCCCTGATCCGACCGATGGGCGAGGCAATGTCCTCCCCGGAGAGATTCGTTTTAAGCATGTCTCCTTTGGCTACAAAGCCAACGAATATGTCCTAAAGGATTTAGACTTCACCATTCGCCCAGGCGAAAAAGTAGCCCTAGTGGGACCCACCGGTGCCGGAAAAAGCTCCATCATTCGACTGCTCTGTCGCTTATACGAAGTCAGTGATGGTCAGATTCTGCTCGATGGCGTTGATATTCGAGACCTGGCCCAAGGAGATTTGCGCCAACGCATGGCGATTATTTTGCAAGATGGGTTTCTCTTTTCTGGGGATGTCAGCAGCAATATCACCCTAGGCGAAGAGTACACTCCAGCCCAGATTCGCCATGCGGCCGAGTCCACCAACGTCGCCAACTTTATCGAGCACCTCCCCCAGGGATACGACACCATGCTAAGGGAACGGGGTACTAATCTCTCAGGTGGAGAGAAACAGCTGCTCGCCTTTGCCCGTGCGGCAATCCGCAACCCCGGCATCTTGGTCCTCGATGAAGCAACCGCAAATTTAGATGTGGGTACCGAAGCACAGATTCAGTCAGCGCTAAATACGCTTTTGGAAGATCGCACAGCAATTATCATTGCCCACCGCCTCTCAACCATTCGCAATGTGGATCGAATTTTGGTC
>CALBPH010000617.1 GCA_937899365.1 uncultured Leptolyngbya sp. | reverse complement strand
AGGTCGTTCCAGTAGCTACGAAACTCTTCGGTACCAGCGACAAAGTAGGAGAGATCGGGGTCGGGCAGCTTTTGGTTGGTTAACTTTTGGAGGTTTTTGGCGGTGCTGATGTGGTTTTTGGCTAGCATATTGCCGATATTGCGAGAGCCGGAGTGGAGCATCAGCCACACGCTGTCTTCGGTATCGACGCAAACTTCGATAAAGTGATTGCCACCGCCAAGGGAGCCCATTTGGCTGAGGGCTTTTTTCTCTAGGTGTTGCACGCCCTTATGCAGGTCTTTGAAGTTACGCCAACCTTGCCAGTTGTAGACGGACTTGTTGATTTTCTTGTTGCTGTCAAATCCGGTGGGAATGATGGCTTCGATTTCTTTGCGGATTTTTTTGAGTTTGCCGTCCAGTTTTTTGCTTTTGTAAGGTGTTTGAATGGCGCACATGCCACAGCCGATGTCGACGCCGACTGCTGCTGGAACGAGGGCATCTTTGGTGGCGACGACAGAGCCGACGAGGGCTCCTTTGCCAAGGTGAACGTCGGGCATGAGGGCGACGTGTTTATAGACAAAGGGTAAAGAGGCGACATTTTTGGCCATTTGGATCTCTTTGGAGGCGAGATCGTGGTTGGCCCAGGAGAGGATGGGTTTGTTGGTTTTGAAGGGGACGTTTTGATATGGCATGGGGTGGTTGTGGTTTGTGGTGATTGGTTCATAGCGGGATAGGTGGCTCAGGGCTTTCCTCCCTGAAACCCTCCTATTCGTGGGGCCTCAACGCCCACACACCCCCAGCAAAAATTTAGTTATTATCTCTGAAAGCGAGTTTGGGTGTTCGGTCGGGTGGTTACGCTGCTCCGCGTTCGCTACGCACCGTAAAAAATGGGTTATCGAGTCTTATGTGGATGGGAAATATTAATTAACTGTAGCATGGGTTAGCGGCAGCGTAACCCATGCTGGCTTTGGGTTTCATGACTCAGGCCAACAGATGATTTCATCGAGTGTCATGAGTTCTAGAGGTTGAAACTCAGGGTCGGAGTATTTGCGTTGGAGGCTTCTTAGGGCGTTGGGTTGGCTTGTAGCGAAGGTTTCTTGTTGTTGTCTCCTATTACTTGTATACCTCGTTCATCCAGGTTTGGACAAAATTACGACGTTCGACATCGGACCAGGTTCGCCAGGTTTCTTGGGTGACCTGGCTGGTGACGACATCAACTAGGGGCCAGAAGGCCTCGTCTAGTTCTTGCTTAAAGCGCTGGGGCTGGGCGTACATAAACTTACATTTTTTGGGGTTGAGTCGGGCTAAGAACTTGGTGCGTAGGTAGTAGGGGCTTTTGAGCTTGAGGGCAAAGGTACCGTCGCTGGCGAGGCGGATCATAAAGCCTTCGTGCTCAACGTGGTGGGATTTGGAGATGGCGGCGGCGAAGGTGCAGGGGAACCACATGGGTCGAGGTGTTTGTAGGGTGGTTGCGATCGCATCTAGCTCATCTTCCCGTACAAACCCGTAGCCCAGCACACCGGCCCCAATTAGATGCAGTCCATAATCCTCTGGCCCGTACTGAATAATGTGTGGGTCTTCAGGATGGATGGCTTCCCATAGCAGCGTCGTATCTTTGTTCTCCTGCAACCAGGACAGCACCCGACCATACAGCCCATTTCTAAAGAGTAGCGAATTTGCATAGTCCACATACGTTCCCTGAAAAGATCCAGAACAGGTCACCACCACCTGATTGCGATCATAGGGATGCAAAAACGTACTGACTAAAAAGCCATTGAGCTTTTCCACCGCGATTACGTTTGTGTCAGGCGGTAGCGTGGTGTCTCTTTCTAGATAGTTAAAGGTGCGGGGAAAGGGCTGACTAACGGGATTTCCATCTAGACCGACGACGACACCACGGGCCAGCTTTAGCTCAGGATAATCGTCCCAGGCGGATGGGGTAAAGAAGGCTTTGGAGCTGTACTTAAACAGCGTCAGTAAGCCGTTGTTAACCTGTTTGACGAGCTTTTTGCTAACCAATGGTTCCATGAGCTTGGCAAAGCTGGGGGAGCACTGGCTATAGTCAAACTCGCAGGGGATATTTAAAGTCTCATGCTCGGGCAGACGCATTGCGGTTAGGGGACCACCAAAACCGGCACCGGTTTCGAGCGAATAGGTGCGTTCACCGTCGGAGGTGAGGGGGATGTGTCCTCGCACTACGGTTAGGTCGCTGGTGTGTCGAAAAACGCCATCGGTGTCATGGTTTTCGTGCCGACGGCTGCGACCATAGACTCTTTCATGACCAGGCTGTAGCAAGGGATCAAACCATTCAATATCGCCGTGGCAGAGCACGTAGTGTCGATAGCGATAAAACGAAGGTAGCGATTGGATAAAGTCTCTTACCTTCGTTTGATAGGCGTTGTCTCGCTGAAGCGCCTTATGTAGCGTGCCGCGAGTAGACTTGCTTTTAATATTGTCGCCGCGCAGTCCCCTGGCCAGGTTATTGTCGTGGTTGCCGCGCACGCAGTAGTGGCCTTTGGCAACAGCTTTCATCTCCAGGTCAAGTTCGTCTAAAGACTGGGGACCGCGATCCACTAGATCGCCAAGAAAACAAAGCTGGCGACCGCTGGGGTGGTTAAGCGCCGAGTCGTAGCCCAGCTTGTAAAGCATGGACTGGAGCGTGTCGGCCAGGCCGTGAACATCGCCAATGACGTCTAGCTTAGCGGTGTCTGGGATGGTGGGTACATCGACGGATAGGGTGGTGGGTTTGCCTTCGGTGAGAATGAAGGGCCAGTGGGAATTGGGTTGGATGCGATCGCAAAACTTAGCAACCACCTGTTCCGGCACCCGACACTGCCGCTGCTGATTCTGCCGCTGCACTTGCTCTACCGGTGGGTTAAAAATCACCACCTGCACCGGCACACCCAGTTCTTCGGCGATGGTGGCAAACGGCTTGCGTTCTTTATCGCTGATTAGCGTGGCGTCTACAACTGTGGTCAGTCCGGCTTTGAGGCGAGCCCGGACGACGTTTTCTAACGTGGAAAAAATCAATCGATCATCAGTGGCTAGGGGACGGTTGGCCACTTGACCATCCACTAAGGTTTTGGCGGTGCCAAAAAAAGTTTGCCGCAGTGCGTCACTAGACAACACCAATTCTGATGGTAGATGCTGACAGGCGGTGGATTTACCGGCTCCAGGGGCTCCAGAGAGTAGGACGAGGCTGCCGATTTGAATTGGGGTTGTAGAGTTACTCATAGTATTTATATTCAAGCAACTCTAGCCGTATTTCGGGAGCTGATGGTCAAAAAAAATCGCCACCCAAAAATCCAATAGAAAAAAGTCCAGAGGCACGTACCCCTGGACCGGATGTGTTCCTTATTTGAAGATGAACCCTAACCTAACTAGCGCTGACGACGGTTGCCTCGGTCTTCGCGCATTTCCTGGAGCTGAGCCAGCTGCTCGGCGGTCAACACCTCATCGGCCGCGGCGCGCGACTGCTCACGAATTGACTGTAGCTGGGCGCGCTGGTCTTCGCTTAGGTTTAAGTTCCGCATTGCCTGTCTGCGTTCACGACCGGTTGTGTCTGCCAATTCGGCTAGCTGGTCATCGGTGAAGATGGCCTCAACCTGGGTGCGGGCATTGTCTTTAATCGCGTCTAACTCAGTTTGTTGTTGTGGGGTAAGGTTGAGTTCTTCTGCCCGCTCAGGTGAAAATGCATTGGCGCTACCGGCCTTGAGGATCGCTGGGGTAGCGATTAGGGCGCTCAACATGAGGGCACCACCCAGGCATTGTTTCATGGTTAAAAATTTCATCGTGTAGATTGTTGCTTAACGATGGCCTCATCCTAGCCAGGGGGGACTCTCGGTGGCTGCTAGCAGGAGTCATCACTTGGCCAGGACTGAGGTCATGGGGTGGCCCATGACTTTAGTCACGAGTCAAAGCAGGCCCACTGTTTTGAGCCACGGACTTCGGTTAGGGTGGTAGGCATAACTGTCACCTCACACAGGAAACGCTGGTTGGTTGGGCAGTTAGCAGGCCTGAT
>CALBPH010000616.1 GCA_937899365.1 uncultured Leptolyngbya sp. | reverse complement strand
CTAATCGAATAGCATCTGCACCATCGCGGCAAATTCCTTCATCCCCACCATCATGGCTGGCACACGGCCACAGAGCCATGGGTAACGACAGCGGTTGGGTATATTCCAACAAATGCCGCACCATAAGACCGTTGCATAGGGGCTGTCCATCACAAAAACCAACTATCCCCGCCGCACCCAGCTCGATCAAATCCGTCAGCCGCTGACCATGGGTTCCATGGGTAATCGCCCCCCACGGGAGCACCTGAGACTGTTCCACTGCATAAGCCAACCGCTGCGCTACCTGGGCGGAATTATCCACAGCGGGTATCGTATTGGGCAAAATCCCAACTCGGGTAAACCCACCCTGGGCAGCGGCCACCAACAGCTGGCGTAGGGTTTCACGCGACTCATGCCC
This sequence comes from uncultured Leptolyngbya sp., assembly GCA_937899365.1. Classification (GTDB taxonomy): domain Bacteria; phylum Cyanobacteriota; class Cyanobacteriia; order Phormidesmidales; family Phormidesmidaceae; genus Leptothoe. The sequence goes on along the minus strand of CALBPH010000616.1, from coordinate 1,894 downwards.
GGGTTCACCCGTTTGGCTGTACAGCTCCACGAGCCCCGGCCCTAAGACGCAGCCTTGCCCATCAATGTCTCTGATACCATCGCCAGGATGCACCAGCGACTCACCCAGCGCCTGAATCACGCCATCCCGTATCAACACATCCCCCACCTGATCTCGCTGAGTCAGCGGATCCAAGATGCGCACCTGTCGTATAAAGCTATCTGAAACGTTCCCTTTGGCCTCTTCCATCAGATCCTCATAGGGCTCCGGCCGCCGTCGTATCAAATAGACTGCCCGACAGGTGCGCCGTGATATTTGCTGCACTCAGCATCGGCTCACTACCCTCACCATCTGGATAATCAATTACGCTCACCGCACCATTTCCCTGCTTAAACTGCCAAAAAGCCTCTGGGCCAAGGCCAGTCACGTAACATAGGATGGACTTATTAATGGCATCATGGGCCACCACCAGCACCGTTTGCGGCGTCTTCTGATGGCTGTACTGGGTGACAATGGCCTCCCAAGCGTCAACGGCTCGCGCCCACACATCTTGCAAATTTTCCCCATCCGGCATCTGAACCGTTTCAGGCTGAGCCTGCCAGGCATCTAACATGCCTGGAAATTCGGCCTTGATTTCATGTTCAAATTTGCCTTCCCATTGACCATGGCTGATTTCCCATAGGCCTTCAGTCACCGCCAGGGACACTGCAGGATGCTGCTGCAAGATAATTTCAGCGGTTTCCTTCGGACGCATCATAGAGCTAGATACCGCTCCATCAATGGGAATTACCTTTAAAAACTCACCCGCCTGGGCAGCTTGGGCACGACCGTTATCATTTAATGGAATATCAATCTGCCCTTGAAAGCGTGACTCTCGATTCCATTCCGTTTCCCCATGGCGCACCAGTAAAAGCCTGGGTCCTTTAAAACCGCTACGCAGAACCGGAATGGGAGTACCCATGTGACTGGTTGAATTCATGGACTCCAGCTGAGCCCGCTCGCCCCACTCTCCTGGAAAATTGAGCACACTGACACCACAGTTAGCCTGATACATCCGGTTAAGCGACTCGGGCCCCAGACCAATTGCCGTCCCCACCAAGGCTCGATTAATGGCACTGTGGGCAACCACTAAAACAGTTTTGCCCTGATGTTTATCTAACAAGCCTTGCCAAAATTTAGCCGCCTGCTGCCATATGGCACGAACAGGGTAAAACATCTGGGTCGTGCCATCAGCCTGGGGCACAGCCATTTTAAGGTCGTTGGGCTGATGGCGCCAAGCCCGATATTCATCGGGATACTCAACTTCAACATCGGCAAACGACTTGGCTTCCCACAGGGGCAGACTAATTTCTTTGAGTAAGTCCGTAGGCTCAGGAGCACAGCTCAAACCGACCGTCTCTGCAATTAACGCCGCCGTTCGAGCAGCTCGTTTAAGGGGACTGCAATAGGCTACATCAATAGTAATTCCTTTCAAAAACTGTCCCACCCGACGCGCTTGAGCCTCTCCCTTTTCCGTCAGAAGCGACTCATCATGGTGCCCTTGAATAATACGTTTCACATTAAATGTACTTTCACCGTGGCGAACCACAATCACACGCGTTTTCAAGGGTCTATCCTCTCTAAACTTTACTGCGCTAGGCCAAACAGTGTTGATTGTACGTGAATTAACCACCCCATGGGGGCGATCTGTTAAACAAAAAGCCCGCAGAAGCCCTATGACAATTTGCGTAAGCCATTCAGATTTCTGGCGGATGCAAACTTAGTTTCTTGAAGTTGTTATGAGTTAAAGACATCCTATCTTTGACCAAGCTTAAAATTCGTAGCTTTCTAAACTTCACAGGTAGCCGTTAGGATCAAATCAAGCATTGTTAGTACAACCTCAAAGGCTTTTATGACATGGCTCTAGAGGCTTCAC